>JAFGDY010000213.1 GCA_016931895.1 Anaerolineae bacterium | reverse complement strand
GCCGGTTCTTATACTCTACAAGCTTATCTCCTGGAAGCCTATCAACAACCCTTGCTCCAGGTGGCCGGGCCTCTTTTTTCTGAGCCGATCACAATTAAAGATGGTTCAAGGCATGCCCCAGATTTTAAACAACTGTCCATTGATACTAAAAACGGCCTGGTTAAGGTGGGTTATCAATTATGGCCTTTTGATTTTTTTAGTTTTAGCCGTCCAGAGTATCATCATCGAGCGACCATCTCTATTGTGTGGGAGGCCAGTGACACCCTTCAGCCCAACCAGCGATTGCTGATTAAGTTAGTAGGCCCTGATGGGCGGACGTTTGAGTCACTGACACCTGAGGGGAATTTAAAACTCTTTATGGTTGAAGCTTATTGGCCTGCCGGCCTGTATCGGTTAAAGGCAGAAATTGTCCAGGGAGATGAAGTGCTTGGCCAGAGTCTGTCCGCACCTTTTATTTCGGTAAAGAATGGGCAGCGACAATTTACGCTGCCCTTGATGGCCCACCAGCTTGACGCCAATTTTTACCACTACATCAAACTGGCGGGCTACGACCTGCCTGATACGCGAGTCGAACCGGGCGAAAACCTATCGGTTTTTGTGCATTGGCAGAGTTTGCAAATTGTCAATGCTAGCCCCAAGGTATTTAATCATTTGTATGATATGGGTAACCAATTATGGGCCAGTTTTGACCATGTTCTTCCGCCATATTATGGTGGCGCCATCATGTGGGTCCCTGGCGAGTTTGTGAGCGATGGGTACACCATTCCCATTGCGTCGGATGTGCCGGAGGGGATCTACACCTTGCGGGTGGGCCTTTTTTTGCCAATGGGGGAAGATGCTTGGGTGCCGTTGTCGCTGATTAATGATGGGCAGGTTTCAGATGTAACGTATGTTACGTTAGGGCCAATCAAAATTGGTTCCGCCCCGGCAGATGTGTTGGCCCTTAACGCGGACCCTCAATATCCTCGTGACGACCGTTTAGGCGAGGTGATAAAATTAAAAGGGTATGACCTGGCGGCTTCTCCTGAGACGCAAGCACTCAAACTAACGCTGTATTGGGAAAGCCTGGCCCCCACCGAAAAAGATTATACAACATTTTTGCATTTACAAAATGAACAGGGCCAAGTTGTGGCCCAAAAAGATAGCCCCCCGGCGGGCGGGGCTTATCCAACCTCGCTGTGGGATGCGGGTGAAATCATCAAAGATGAAATTGTTTTGCCCATATCGGATAGTGTCTCAGCCGGTAATTACGCTCTATTAGTAGGCATGTACGATTTTAACACCGGAGAGCGCCTGCATATTCCTGCATCTTTAGATAATGCCATTCACCTGACCCTTTTTGAATCTGAGAATTTATTACCATGATTGTCTTCTTGAAAAAACACCACAGGTTATTGTTGATTATCTGTAGTCTCTTGATTTTTGGTTTAACCTATTTGGCCACTGTTGAAACCAAAAACGGTGATTTTACCTACTCGCTTTTGGTATCTCAGGCTATTCTTGAGCATCAGACCATTCAACTGGATGCGTATAAAAACAAAATAGATGGGAATCGCCACTTTGACCATGATTACCGTATTGAAAAGGTAAATGGGCATTATTATTATTTTCTGCCATTAGCTCCTTCTGTTCTTTCAACGCCGATTGTTTGGGGGGCAAACTTTATGAGGCAAGATATGACTGTTCAGGAGCAGGAGTATGAACTTCTTAAATTGATGGCGGCTGTATCTTGTGTGCTGATATTCCTGATTTTATATGCTCTTGGCCGATGTTACCTTGATCCATTATCCAGCCTGGTCATAGCGCTTGTCTCGGTGCTGGGGACAAATTTGGTAAGCTCGTTGGGTATGGCGCTCTCCTCGATGAATTTTGCCGTTATCTTTATTACCCTCAGTCTGTTACTCATTGCCCGGTACGACACCGGTCAGGCTAAAAGGATTAATTCTTATTGGTTAGGTTTGTTTCTTTTTTTGGCCTTCTGGTCGCGACCAACTGCGGCGCCCTTTATTCTCATGGTTTTTGTTTATATTTTTGCCAGACATCGGGCAATTTTTTTGAAATTGGTGATTGCTTCGTTAATCCCCTTTCTCCTATTTTTAGGTTGGTCCTGGCTTACGTATGGACAGTTATTACCAACGTTCTCTTCACCCGACAAACTACTCTCAACGTCAACGTTTTGGGTGGCTCTTTATGGCAACGCCTTCAGCCCGGCCCGGGGGCTGTTTATTTTTTGGCCTTTCTTTGGTTTGATGGTGATAGGCGGGGGATGGTTTTTCCACGATTTAAAGAGAAATGATTTGTTCTGGTTTAGTCTGGCCTGGTTTGGCCTGTATTATATCCTCATTTCTCGGTATCCCCACTGGTGGGATGGTCATAATTTTGGCCCGCGTATCCTGACTGATGGCCTGCCTGCTTTAATTTTGTTGACCATTCTCCTCTGGCGAGAAATATTACAGCGAACATCTGCAAAAGTAAAAATTATCTTTGCAGGCGGTTATATGACTCTAGGAGTAGTGGCAGTTTTTATCAACGTCTACCAGGGGCTTTACAATCCGTATACCTATCTGTGGCTGAAAAATCCCAATATTGACCGCTATCCTGAATACCTGTTCAATTGGAAATATCCGCAATTTTTGGCCTCTGAAGAGTCGCTGCGTCAGAGAAGTCTTGAGCATCAGCAAAAAAGATTAAACACTTACGCTTTGGGTGATACAATCACCTATGAAAGTAGCGACGCAGTTTTTTGGAATTGGTATGAACCTGAAATCGGCTGGCGTTGGAGCCAGGGAACATCAGCCGGGATTGTTTTTAAATTGGCCAGTGGTACGATTGTTCCCGGCAGGCAGTATGTTATAGAAATTTTAGCTGGGGTTGCAGAAGCGCAAAAGATTGGAGTTACCCTAAATGACCGTAAGCTTGGCGAATTAGAGCTTGAGGCTTTTGCCGGTGATGTGCCTGAAACACAAACTTTAATTTTTAAAGGGATGTTGCTCCAGGAAAACAGTCTCAATAAAGTTGATTTTTATATCCCCAATGTTGCCATTACTGAAAATCAAGAGGCGCGGACGGCAGGAATGGCTTTTGTATCTCTGAAAATATACCCCTTTACCAGCGATAACCAGGGTGTTCATTATTTTGACTCCGAGTTTTTTCAAGCTGGTTTTAGCGATGCGGAACAGGAGTGGCGCTGGACTGATGGCCCTGAAGCAGTTTTGGTCTACCCCTTGGAGGTTGTTGATCCCAACCGGGAATATGTAATGGAAATAATTTCAGGCGCATTGGGCGTTCAAGAAGTGAAGATAATACTTAACGGCGCTGATATTGGTTCCCTAACTTTTGCCGGTACAGCACCGGAGACGCATGGATTATCTTTTGAGGGAAGTTTGCTCAAGGAACATAATAATAGAATTCATTTTTTTATACCAAACGCCACCGTTCCCAAAGGAGACTCGCGCCAGTTAGGGTTGGCTTTTGTTGCTTTGAAAATAAATCCTGTTGAATAATTTTATATTCGTCATTGGAATTTTTTTATGAAAAACCACAGTTGGAAGAGGTGGGCCGCCTGGTGGGGCAAGTGGATTACCCAAAGTAAACGGGGAACATATCTTCTTAGTTCTATTTTTATCTTGATTATGTTATACGATCATATTCTTCCTCTCAATGTGATGGTGTGGGATAGAGATTATGTGATCCAATTGTGGAACTTGTGGGTGGTTAATGAGGCAATCAAAGAGGGACAAAATCCTTACGTTACCAACTTGATTTATTATCCGGTTGGCGCTAATCTGGCTCGATACAACCTCAGTTCTGGTTTCTTCCTGATCACCTTTTTGGTAGAGAAATTATCAGGCGGTGACAGCCTGTATCCGCTTTATACACGTAGAATTCTTGTTTTGATAACTTTTCCGCTATTGCTTTGGTTTAGTTATTGGGTTTTAAGAGAGCTTGGCCTGGCGCAATGGCCTTCTGTCATCGCTGCGGTAGCCTATACGTTTAGTAATTATTATATGAAAAGTATCGATCTTGGTCTCAATCATATCTCAGGCTTTTTTATTCCAGCCATAGCTTTTTTTGTGATCTGTCTATTTAAAAAACCAAAAATATCAACTGCCCTGATTACCAGTTTGTTGAGTGCGGCTGTACTGTATTTTACCGAGTATGCCTTATTTATTTATATGGGTTTTTTATTTTTGGGCGGGGTAATGAGTGCGTCTTCTGGGGGGCGGAAGCAGCTCTTTACTAAATTTTGTGAGCTAGGTCTAAAGTCGCTCTTGGCCTCGTTGGGGCTTTTTATACTTATCGCCCTCCCCTTTATCTTAAATTGGCTTGCATCCTCAGATGTTTTGCCTCCAGATCCTCAAGAAGCATATCTCTACTCGTCAAATCTGCTTGGTTTTTTTATTCCCCCTGAAGGGGCCGCATTTTTGTATGACCTCCTTTTTTCTTGGCTCAATAAAAAAATGGTCGGGCAAGGTTTCACTTATGGTATTGCCGGCTCTGCCATTTTTATTGGTTTCCCGTTACTGATTTTTGGGTTGGTCTCAATTTTTAGAACAAATCAGAGATTGGTCAGGATTTCGGCCTTGATCTCGATAATTTTTTTCGTGTTAAGTCTTGGGCCGGTATTAAAAGTATTCACGTTTGATACGGCTCTATTGATGCCTTATGGGTTACTGGCTCTCATTCCCCCATTTGACGTGGGGCGTGCTCCGGTTCGTTTTGTGGTTATAGGGTTGTTCTTTTGGATGGTTGTGGCGGCGTTTGGGTTGCAGTGGTTCCAAAATATCATCCTTAAAAAGTATGGGCAGTTGGTGGCAGCCGCGGCGATGTTGTTTATTTTCTTATGGGTAGTTTCCGAGATATATCTGCCTGTACCTCATCAACAACCTTATGTTATCCCGCCTCAACTTGAGGGAATTGTGGCAGGTCCGGTGATAAATCTCCCCTTAAAATTTCATAATGGCTGGGCGCTGTCTTTACAGATGTTCCACCACCAGCCCGTAGCCACCGGCGAAATTTCGCGCAATACCGCAGCACAGTGGGCGCATTATCACACCTTAGAAGTTCTTTACCAGGAAGCGTTAAAAACCGGTTCCTGCCAAAGTTTTGTGGAAATGGGCTTTCGGAATATTATCATCTGGCCGGGCGTACCGGAAGATGTTATCGTAGGCTTAACCCAATCGCCAGACTGTTCGTTGAATATTGTGAATTTGTTAGAATGAATTATCGTCTCTATTTGCGCCAATATGGAGGGGCGGGGTTATTACTGATTATTTATATCATCCTGTCCCTGGCCTATAATTACGCCATTCCCTTTAGCAAAGGCCCCGACGAATACATCAACTACCAATACATCCTCTTCATTGCCAAACACCACCGTTTACCGGCCACCATTGCCGAACGGCAGGAGGCCGGGGTTAAGGCCGATTGGCAGCCGTTTTATCATCTTGTTGGCGGTTTGATTGCTGCGCCTATTTCCCTCACCCCACCACCTGAACTAAAAGTAACCTGGGAGCCGCCCACGCGCCAATTGATTGATATTGTTTTGCCCCGCGCCACCCTCATCCGCACCGAGGATGAACAGCCGCCCTATCGGGGTGTTTATGCGGTGTGGCAAACGGGCCGGTGGGTATCTATGGGACTGGGTGCTGGAGCGCTCATTGTCACCTATCTTATCTGTTTGACCCTCTGGCCGAACCGCTCCATCCTGGCGACAGGCAGCACGGCCCTGCTTGTCTTCATCCCCCGCTTTTTATTTACCCACGCCGTGCTTAGTGATGATACAATGCTGGGCTTTTGTTTGGCGCTCTATTTACTGCTGTTAATCCGTATTGTCAAAACAACTTATCCCTCGTTATTGCTTTTTGCCGGACTGGGTCTTACGGCAGGGCTGGCGATTGTGACCAAATATACGGCCATTCCCGTTGTCGGGGGGGCGCTGATTACCGGCGGTTGGGTGGCTTATAAAAAATGCTGGCCCTGGCCCGACACCATGCGGCGCGGTGTGGTATTTGTCGGGACACTGTTGGTGGTTGTCGGTGGGTTGGTGGGGTGGGTCTGGTGGCATTTCAATCAAGTGTCTACGTTGGGGCTGGTAATGGGTCTGGTTAAACCCCTACTGCCCGGTGCCGCCGTAGACGATAATCCCACCACGTCCCGCCTCACGGCTTTGCTCAGCGGCCAATCGGTAGCAGAGTTGGGCCAAGCGCCGGGAGCCGGGGGCAGTTTTTTGGACTGGGCCAGAAACACTTTTGTTACTTTCTGGAGCGTTACCGTGTTTGGGGCGGAACCAGGGTGGCCGTATCCCCATAACTTTATTCTGATTGTATTGGCGCTATGTTGTGGGGTCGTCCTGATTGGCTTGTGGCGGGTCTATCGCCGGGCGCAGGCAGAGGAAAAAATCCTCTGGCTGGCGCTGGTCATTCAAATACTGGCCTTTTTCCCCTTGCCGTTGCTTCGTTTTGCCCTATCGCGTCGCTTGAATGATGCTGCGCAGGGACGTCACCTGCTTTTTCCGGCGGGTCCGGCCATTGCGATTCTGTTGATGGCCGGTTGGCTGGCCTGGTTCAAACCACAGTGGCGTCATCGAGTGGCTCTGGCCGCCGGGGGATTGATGCTGGTTTGGGGCGTTGGGCATTTAGGATATTTGTGGCAGGCTTACCCCCCACCCTTGCCTGTACGCACCACCTCTGGTCCGCAAATGCAGGTTGAGCAGTCAACCCACATTAATTTTGGTGACAGTTTGTTATTGGCTGGTTATCAAACCCACCTGTCTGCTAACGGCTCAATCTTACAAATTGACCTGCTCTGGCAAAGTTTGGCCCAGGCCGATGAAGATTATCGCACCGAAATTACTCTGGTTGACCATCAGGGCCAACCCCAATTGCGTTGGCTCAGCCATCCGGCCAACGGGCGTTTCCCGACTCGCGCCTGGCAGCCGGGTGACCTGGTACGCGATACTCTGCCCATTCCAGTGGTTGGTCTACCTCCCGATGATTACAAAGTGCAACTGCGCCTGTTAGGTTGGAACAACCCCCTAGAGTCTGGCCAGGGGGAAATGGTATCTCTAACCAGTGTAACTCTTGAGAATATCACTCAACTAACCCCACCCATATTGTGGCAGCAAGCAGAAGTATACGCCTTTTCCTCTGCTCCCTTCACCTACCGCTATCACTCAACCATCCCGGTAACATTGGCGGAATCAGACAATGTGTCTTTAATTGGCCCGGATGGGCAGCCCCGGTTACCCGCCGGTGACATAGGGCATTTACGAATTTTTATGGTTGATCATGATTGGCCCTCCGGTAACTATCGTCTGCAAATTAATGGTGTTGAAAGCGATTTGGCCTTACGGGTAGAAAATTTCGATATCGCCCAAAATGGGTGGAACTTTACCCCGCCCCCCATGATGTATCCGGTGCAGGCCAATTTTGCCGACAAAATTGAATTGCTGGGATATGACCTGCCGACTCGTCGGGTGGAGGCTGGCGGTGGCATTCCGCTGGTGCTCTATTGGCGAGGCTTCACCCAAATGCGTGAAGATTACACTATTTTTGTGCAACTGCTTGATGCCAATCTGGAACGGCGGGGTGGCTATGATCGTTTACCCCGCGAAACTTACAATACCTACCTCTGGGTTCCCGGCGAAGTAGTAGATGACGGTTTTGCCGTGCCGGTTGAGGCCGATGCACCTGATGGAGTCTACACCATCAGAGTGGGCCTGTATCGTCAAGAAGATGGGCAGAGCGAGTCACTCTCTTTAATGCAAGATGGTCAATCCCAGGCTGAAACCAGCGTGGTCATTGGCCCGCTCAAAGTGGGCGGCCCTCCAGCGGGCGTGGTGGCACCGGACATTTCGCCGCAGCATCCTTTGGATGTTGATTTAGGTGAAACCATTGCTGTGCGGGGTTATGATTTAAATCAGACCGATACCGCCATCCACTTAAAGTTATATTGGCAGAGCTTCACCCCAACGGATATTGATTACACCGTTTTTGTTCATTTGCAGAGTGAAGTCGGAGAAATGGTGGCCCAAGTTGACGGCCCTCCGGCGGCAGGTCAATATCCCACTTCCTTGTGGAACCCTGGAGAGATTATCCCCGACGCTTTCACTTTGAATCTGCCGCCGGAGATTGAGCTGGAGACATATCATCTGGTGATAGGGTTATATGACCCGTTAACCGGAACTCGTTTGTCCGTACCGGACGCGATGGATAATAGTTTACTGTTAACAGAAATCAACCTGGATTGATCGCAGTATGGCAACAAAAATCAAACTTTCGGCTCGCTGGTATAGCCTTATAATTTTTCTGGTCATTCTGATCTTGTGGCTGGTTCAGACCAAAACAATCCACGAGTCGTGGAATGAGTCGACTCGCCTGGCTGCTATTCAGTCGCTGGTGGAGCGCGGCACCTGGCGTATTGATGCCTCGCCCTATGGTCACGAAACCGGCGATAAGGTGTTGTTAGACGGCCACTATTATTCCGACAAACCCCCCCTGTTTGCGGCCATAGGCGCCATTCCGTACGCCGCCATATATTACGGTTTGGGCGCTGCCCTGGCTATTGACGGCTGTCTGCCGGGCGACTTTTGCGTTTACTACTGGCTGACAGTGTTGTTGGTGGGCATGCCGTCTGCTCTGATGGCTGCCTTATTCTACAAACTTGTTTTTAGGCAACTCTCCTCAAATGCCTGGGCGCTTGGGTTAACCCTATTGCTTTGTTTCGGCACGGCGGTGTGGCCGTATAGCCTGGTGTTCAACCATCATTTGCCGGCCGCTGTGGCTTTGTTTATCAGTTTTTATTTGTTGTTTGACCTTTGTCCAAATCACTTAAAGCTTATGAGCGCGGGATGCTTGGCTGGTGTGGCGGTTATGTTAGATTTAACCTCTGTCTTTCTGGCGCTGGCGCTCTTGTTGATTGTGATGATCTATTATCGGCGGGGAATTTTTCCCTTTGGGGTTGCGGCGTTAATTCCGGGGATTGTCACGATAATCTTTAATTACCAGATTACCGGCGGGCTTCTGTTGCCCTATTTTTCCGGAGAAGGCTATGGTTATCCCGGTTCTCCTTTTGACATAACCGTTGGCGGCCAACATGCCCCTGATAACGTTCTCTTACATACCTTCCGTAATATAGCGGGCGACCATGGCCTGTTTGTTTATTCGCCTCTGTTAATTTTTGCAACGATTGGCTTGGTTTACATTGCTACAAAAAAGAATCCTTTGCTATCGGTCAAAAGTGCTTTAATCCTGCTGGGCATTACCGGACATTTTCTTTTTGTTTGGACTCGCACCAATAATTTTGGCGGCGACGCTTATGGTGGGCGTTTTTTCATCCCGGGTATTCCTATCTTATATTTTTTTATGGTTTTTGTGGTTCCGGTCCGTTTCTATAAACCGGGCGGCAAATGGGTGGCGGCGTTGTGGGGGGTGGCTGTAGTTGTATCGGTGTTTTCGGCGTACCAGGGAGTGCGGGCCACGTGGCATCAAATTCACCCCCCCTTTTTTATAAACTTACGCGCTAACATTCCTTACCTGGCGGTTAAGACCAATCTGAGTTTGCCCGGTAGTCAGCCAATAACCCGTAATAATGATGGACCAACGCATAATTTTCAAATGCCCAACATGAGCCATCGGCTTGAGGCTAATTTTAATAATGAGGTGGTGTTGTTGGGATATGATCTTCCGGCGCGGCGTGTCGAACCAGGCCTGGATTTGGAGCTAACCCTGTATTGGCAATTATTGCGGGTGGTGCTAGATGACTATTTTATTTTTACTCATCTCTTGGATGAAAAGCAGTTCAGGCAGGGCGGCCTTGACAGGCAATTGCAAGAAGAGTATCCTATTAAACTTTGGTATCCGGGTGAGATTGTGACGGATCAAGTTAAAATTCCGGTCGGCGCTGAGACAGGGCCTGGATTGCTCTGGCTGCGGCTGGGCCTTTATCAACCCACCGCAGCTGGATTTGCCGCCTTACCATTGGTGGTGGATGGTCATCAAAGTGAGGAAACAAGTATTGTCCTAGGGCCAGTTCTGGTTGGCGTACCGGCTCAGGTGATAGACCGCCGTCAATTATCCCCTGACAATTTATTGAACGTTAAACTGGGCCAGCCGCCTGTAATTTTATTACACGGTTACAATATGAACCGGCAGAATGACTCAATTCAGTTGACCCTTTATTGGGAAAGCTTGACCCCCACGCCGGTTGATTGGATGACGTTTGTCCATCTAAAAAATGAGACGGGGGAAATTGTAGCGCAACAAGACAATCAAACAGGCGGCGGTTTTTTCCCCACCTCTTTATGGGAGGTTGGAGAAATGGTCGCCGATCCCGTATCGTTGCGTGTTCCGCCCCGTATGGCGGCAGGGCAGTATACCCTGGTCACGGGTTTATATCGGCTGGATACGGGCCAACGGCTTAAGGTTCCGGCTTCTGAGGATGATAGTGTTGAGTTAATAACCATTAACCTGGGTGAGTAAAAAAGGATTGCAGCGCGATTTTTTCTTGCAAAAATAATTGGAATGAAGAAGACATTACTTTTTTTATCTAAAATATGTTTCAGCGTCTTGCTCACTTTAGTGTTGCTTGAAATCGGGTTGCATATTTTTCCCCGTGTGATTCCCCTCGACCTGTTGACTTACTTTGACAAAACGCCACGGGCGCAAATTGCCCGTAGGCGGGGATTGCCCACCAGATGGGATGTGGTGTTGGTTGAGCGTGATGATGGTGGGCCTGATTTTAGCGTTTTTAAACCGTTTACCAGGATCGAGTGGCCAATCAGGGATTACGGGACTAATAGTATTGTGATGATGGACGATATTGGTTTCTGTAACCCTCCCCAGCAAAGTTATCATCTTCCGGAGATTGACATTATTACTCTGGGCGACTCGTTTACAACTTGCCATGCTGTTGACCCGCAAGATACCTGGACCAGCCAGCTTGCTGACCTGACCGGTCTCTCAACTTATAACCTGGGTCAAGGTGGAGTTGGCATCCACGAGTACCTTCAGATTTTGAAGAAATTTGGTCTGCAAAAGTCACCCCGTATTGTGATCATGAATATCTACGAAGGTAACGATTTTCGGGACGCCTGGAAATTTTACGAACATCGTCTGCTTGTGGCCAAGGGAGACTTCCAACCAACGCCAACTCCGTCAGCAGGGGTAGTAGAACGTTACAGTTATGCATTTAATTTAGCCTATTCTGTTGATAAAAATATTCAGGAAAACGGCTTGTTTTTTGCTCCTCAAACTGGTGACTCTTTATCTGAACCTGAGCCTGAAACGATCAATTTTAGATATAGTCTTGTCTTCCCGGATCAGGTGATACCCTGGAATCTGGGAAACACTGATACGGATGAAGTTGACTATGCCAAACAATTATATCTCTTAAAAATAGATGCGGGTGTTTTTGTTACGGTGCAGGAAGCCCTGGCTACTTTTGTTGAACTCTCACAAACGTACAACTTTGTGCCCGTAGTTACCTATACGCCGTCGGTCCATACCGCCTACGCGGATCAGGTTGTTTTTGATGACCCTGCCTTAAAGGACCTGATGCCCTGGTTCAGCCAAGTGCAACAGGAGTATCTTCAGCAAATGGCAAACAAACAGGGTTATATTTTTATTGACCTTACCCCTGCGCTCCAGGCTGCCGCCCAAGAGAAAGGTTCGTCAGATTTGCTTTATTATCGATACGATTTACATTTAACCCCGTCTGGACATGCCGTTATAGCCAAAGTAATTAGCCAGGCCTTAGATGATTTGAAGATTATCACCAAGCCGGATGATTGAAGGAATTGCGTACAGGTAAGCCTTGCAGTGGTCGGTTTTTTCTCCATGATTCAACATGGGGTTTGATCGATAATTTTGTTTCCGGGAGTAAACATTGAGTTATTGGGTAATTTATCTACTTGTCCTCATCATCGGTATGATTATCGGTGCCGGAACACTTATCAGTATTCATCGTTTTGGACATGCCTCCAAATTTTCAAAAGTGCTTGAAAATACTGTGTTAGCTCTGTTAGCTATATTCCTAACATTTATGGTTCTTGAATTCTTCTTTAAGGTGTTTTTTGCTCAATCAGATAATCGAAATTTTACCCTGGCTTCCAAAAATTGGTTCGAACGTTATTGGTCTTTAAATTCATGGGGATATAGGGATATTGAGTGGGCCAACGCAGATGTGCAGGGTAAGCGAAGAGTTTTGGTGATGGGAGACTCATTTACGGCAGGACATGGGATCAAATCTCCCGAAGATAGATTTTCCAATATATTAGGTAAAAAGTTGGGTGATGATTATATCGTGATGAATATGGGCGAGATGGGATTCAGTACCAAAGAGGAAATAGACAAAGTTAAGAGTTTCCCTTACAAGCCGGACATTTTGATTCATCAATACTATATCAACGATATCAGAAATGCTGCTTATAGTCGTAATATGAAATATGTTGGGCCGGACCTGTCCCCGTGGGCTGTGTTTAAACCTTTGGTTGATCACTCTTATGCGCTGAACTTTATTTATTGGCGGAGCGTACTGATGGGGCCATCGAGTTGGCAAGGGAGCAATTTAGATTGGCTCGAGCGGGCTTATAATGATCCAGAAGTGTGGTGGGTTCATCAGCAAGAATTGCTCACAGTTTACCAGGGCGCTGTTTCGGAACAGGTAAAGTTACTGGTGGTGGTCTTCCCTGACTTGAGCGATGTTTCGGCTACCAGGCATTTGAGTGATAGGGTTGTTAAATTTTATGAAGAACGAGGCGTGCCGGTATTGAATGTGGCCGAGCTTGTTGAGGGTGTGCCCCGCGAACAACTTGTTGTGAGTAATATCGACTCCCACCCCAACGAATGGCTGCATGCCCAAGTAGCCAACGAACTCTATAAGATGGTTGTCCAATTGGAAGCGAAAGAACCATAATAGCCTACCCTCAATTAATAATCTATGAGAAAATCTTTTTAGAAAGTGAACCTGTCGTGGTTTTAAAAATCCCTTTTGTCAAACCCAGTTTAACCCAAGTTGAATATGATGCCGTCTTGATTGCCCTGAAAGAGGGCGCGATTGGCGGCAATGGCCGAATTGGCCTGCAAACCCAACAATGGCTGGCCGACTATTTGCGGGTTAAGCATGCCTTGCTCACCACATCCTGCTCTCACGCTTTGGAGATGGCCATGATGGCCCTGAACATTGGGCCGGGCGATGAAGTGATTTTGCCTTCTTTTGCCTTTGTTACGGCGGCCAGCGCCATAGTGCGCCAGGGCGCGCGGCCCGTTTTTGCTGAAATTGATGAGACCACCTTCAATATCGCCCCCCAGGATGTCAAACAGCGTATCACTTCTCGCTCTAAAGCAATTGTGGTGGTTCATTACGCCGGTCTGGGCTGCAAAATGGCCGAAATCTTGTCTATCGCTCAAACGCATCATCTTTTTGTGGTCGAAGACGCGGCCCAGGCGATTGGGGCAAGCTATATGGGGCAGCCTTTAGGCACGCAAGGCCATATTGGTTGTTACAGTTTTCACAGCACCAAAAATGTGGTGGCCGGCGAGGGCGGCGCGTTTGTCACCAATGATGAAGATATTGCTCGCAAAGCCGAAATTGTGCGTGAAAAAGGTACCAATCGCTCCCAATTTTTGCGGGGCGAAGTGGATAAATATACCTGGGTAGACCTTGGCAGTAGTTATGTTATTTCAGACTTGCTGGCCGCTCTCTTGTATGCCCAGTTACAGCGTGTAAATGAGCTTACCCAGGCCCGGCAAAAAGTATGGTGGCGCTATTATCAGCAGATGGCCGATCTGGAAACAGCAGGCTTAATTATCCGGCCCGGGCTTGATCCCCAGACCGAACACAATGGCCATATTTACGCTTTTCGCGTGGCCGGTGAAGCAAACGAAGCCGCCCGCCGGCGTAACGCGCTGTTGGATTATTTAAAAAGCCGAGGCGTGGGGGCAACGTTTCACTTTATCCCTCTTCATTCATCACCGTATGGGCAGGAACGTTTGGGTTACAAAGAGGGTGATTTTCCCATCACCGAACGGGTCAGCGCTTCGTTAGTGCGCTTGCCGCTTTACCCGGAGTTATCGTCTGAACAGGTTGATTATGTTCTTGAAGTTCTAAACGATGGTTTTAAACATGTTATTTAAATCTCCAACAGTCTTTCCAATTAATGAACAAACGCCGCTGCATCAACCTCCCACCCTGGCTTATTCTGTGGTGATCCCTCTCTTTAACCATGCCTATATTTTGCCGGAATTGCACCGGCGGGTAGCGGCAGTGATGGCATCCCTGGGCCAGCCCTATGAGATTGTGTATGTTGATGATGGGAGTGGTGACAATACCTTTGCCGTTTTAAGCGAGGTGTACCAGACCGATCCGACGCATATCAAAGGGCTACGTTTACTGCGCAACTTTGGCCAGCACCCGGCTGTTACGGCCGGATTTGAACAGACCGGCGGCCAAATTGTTATCACCCTTGATGCCGATTTACAGAATCCCCCCGAAGAAGTGCCAAAATTGCTGGAAAAATTGGCCGAAGGGTACGATGTGGTGGTTGGTTGGCGGCAGATGCGGCAAGACTCTCTTTTGCGCACGCTTCCTTCAAAATTTATCAACTGGCTTATTTCCAGGTCAACGGGAGTCAAGTTACACGATTATGGCAGCATGTTGCGGGTGTATCGGCGGGAGGTAGTGCAGTTGTTGAATCAAACCGAAGAGTCGGCCAAATTCATTACTGCTTTAACCAGTTGGCTGGGCGCTAACATTGTTGAAGTGCCGGTTCGGCATGAGGCTACGGCTGCTGGACAATCTCGTTATAATTTTCGCCGACTCTTTCGGATGACCATAGATCTGGCCACAGGATATTCTATGGTGCCCATCCAAATTGTCACCGCGGTTGGTTTGTTGATGGCTGCCATTGGCATCAGTTCCGGCCTGTTTTTGTTAGCCTGGCGCGTTATCTCCGGCACCAACATTACCGGTCTCAGTTCCTTTATTGCCTTGTTGCTGGTATTATTTGGCATCCAACTGGCGGGTTTGGGCATTGTGGGCGAATATATTGGCCGGATTTACGTGGAAGTGCGAGGGCGTCCCTATTATCTCATCAGAACAATTTTAGCCAGAAAGGAAGAACCGGCACACGGTGACACAAAAATTACTTGAACCCCTGCCCTGGGATTCGGAATTTTTTGGCCTGGCCATAGCTCGAATCACCGCTACCAGATTGGATGGGGCTGGGATAAAGGAATTGATGGAGCAGGCGCAGGCAGCTAAACTTAGGTGTCTTTACTTTGAAGCGGATCCCAACGATCCGGCCACGGTGGCGGCAGTGGAACAATATGGGTTTCATTTGGTTGACGTGCGGGTGGTGTTAGAGCATCCGTTTGATGATCGTCCGGCCCCTGTACCGCGTTATCCGGTGCCGGAAGAGTTGGTAATCGGTTCGTATCGCCCTGACGAAATGCCTCGTTTGCAAGATATTTCGGCCCAGATTGGCCTGACCAGTCGTTTTGATTTTGACAAACAGTTTGCGCCGGGGCAAAGTGAACGATTGTATCGGGTATGGATAGAAAATGCCTGCCATGGCTTTGCCGATGCTGTTTTGGTAGCTCGTTGGCATCAAGATGGCGAGGCAGTAGGCTTGATTACCTGTACCTGGCGTGATGCTATTGCTCATATCCAACTGGCCGGCGTGCATGCTCACTACCGTCAGCGGGGTGTTGGCACCGGCCTGGTGCAGGGCGCTTTGGATTGGGCCAGGTCTCAGCAGGCGCGCAGGATGCAAGTGGTCACGCAGGCCCGTAACGTGCCGGCCCAACGCCTTTACCAGCAAATGGGCTTTTTTACTCGTTCCATGACCTTGTTTTATCATAAATGGTTATTCTCTTGAACGTAAGTTTTTCGCCGGGACAAGGTAGCTTGATTTGATTATAGGAAAAATTGAACAGGCCATTAATACCGGATATGCTGAAGCTGAATGAGTAGTTCAATAATGTCACGTTGCATCACGGCTTATGGGTTGCGTTTTGTTACCGTAATTATTTTGATTACAATCATTCTGCTTCCCCGTGTTCTCCCCTTTCCCTCCATTTTTTTCACCGACGATGAAATGCAAATTGGCCGTTGGACCAGCCAAATGACCGGCGCTCTGTTAAACGGTGACTGGCGCAATACGGTCAATAACGCCTATCCGGCGGTCACCTTGGCCTGGATTGAAGCGGCGCAGGTAAAATTAGCCCCGTTGGCGTCGGGTCAAGGGTTGACTGCGGAGCAGATGGTCTCTGATGATGGAACGGATGTATTTGCCGCATTACCGCGCCGGCGTTTGGCCCTGGCTTTGTTTAATACGGTGGCGGTTCTGGTTACCTTCTGGCTCCTTCGCCGCCTTTACAATGACTTTATTGCCGTTACAGCCACTATTTTAATGGCCCTGGACCCTTTCTTGCTTACCCAATCGCGCGTATTCCGCACCGAAGGCATTACCACCGGCTTGATGCTGTTGGGCGCTTTAACCATTATTCTCTATGCCAAAGAACAACGTACTGGCTGGCTGGTCGCCAGCGCCGTTTTGAGCAGTTTTGCCACGTTAACCAAAATTACCTCTATCTTTTTGTTACCTTTTGCCGGACTAACGCTGTTAATTTGGCCTCTGATGATGGGGCAGCGTCCCATAGCCCCGTTGGTAAAACAGGCTACGCGGGATGTTGTTTTGTGGAGTTTGTTAACGGGGCTGATTTTTTTTGTCTTTTGGCCGGCCTTGTGGGTAGCGCCGTTTGAAACCATCAAGCTGGTGTACACCTATTTGCAACTGACCAGCACCAATATTGAAATGATCTGGGGAGGCAAAGGCAGCGCCCTTTTCTTTTGGGGCCAAACCTTACGAGAAGACCCCGGTGTATCGTTTTACTGGTGGTCCCTGGCTTACCGCATCACGCCAGTGGCTTTGGTGGGCCTGCTGCTTGTTGTAGTCGGTGCTTTCTGTCCCCTGTTACAACGCCGATCTAAATTTGTCAAAATAAAATGCTCTTCAATCTTTTCACGCCCCTCTGTGGCAGTGACGGTGTTGCTGGTGGCTTATGTAGTTTTTTATTTCATCGCCATGAGCCTGGGGGCTTCCAAAGTTGATCGTTATTTACTGCCTATTTTCCCGGCATTTTCTATTCTGGCGGCGGTTGGATTCCAGGCGTTTGTTGACCACTTATCTGCCGTGGTCCCTGTTCCTGGGTTGAAAGGGGCGGTTTGGGGAACAGTTTTGATAAGCAGCGCCTGGCTGGCCTTGCCGCAGCACCCTTATTATTACACCTATTGGAATCCTCTTCTGGGCGGAGCGCGGCAGGCGGTCAAAATTCTTCCGGCGGGAGGTCGGCAGGGCATTAATATGATGGTGGAGTATGTGAATGCCTTGCCGGAAGCGCAGCAGCTTAAGATTACTGGCCCTGGCCTTCGAGATTGTCCGGTAATTTTTACCGGCACCTGCCTGCAACCCTCTCAGTTTCTGCTGGCTGATTACATTCAGAGTGATATTTTTTCGCTGCAAAGAGGCGCGTACCTGGCCAATATTCATAAAATCATCCCGGAGACGGAATTGGTCCACCAATATACCAAAGATGGGGTTGATTATGCCTGGCTGTACAAAATGCCCGCCGGGCTTCATCATACCGAACAATGGTTGGGCACGCATGGTAAACTCAGGGGGTATGGATTTTTACCGCCACAAGTAGGCGCCGGCGACTCCTTGCAAGTCTCAATCTTTTGGATAAATGGGGAAGATGGTTGGACGTTGGCCAATAGTGAATTTTTTATCAAATTGCTGGATGAAAATGGACAAGTGCAGCAAGTTGCCCCGGCCCAACCCGGTGTGCCCGCCAATCCTGAGCTATCCGCACCCGGCGACATGGTAGTGTTTAATGCGTTTTTACCCATACCTTCCGATATGTTGTTGGGCACTTATCCTGTTGAAATAGGTCTCCGCCTAAAAGATGGCGGTCAAGAGACCTGGAAATTTTCGTTGAAGGATACGGAAAATACTATCACGGTCAATCGTGGCGCTTTGGCCGATTTTGTAGAAGCGTTGCCTATTCAAAATCACCTGGAGTATGAGGTGGGGGCGACGGGGTTGACCTTGTTGGGATACAACGATTTAACCGGAGAGACGCCCCCCCATTTTGATCTTTATTGGCAGGCCAACCGGCCGTTGATCGAGGATTATATTTTGGAATTGGCTTTGCTAGACCAGACCGGAAAAGTGGTTGTATCCTGGCGCAATACATTGTCCCCTCCAGTTCATCCGGCCACAGCGTGGCAGGCTGGAGAAGTGGTCAAGATAACATTTCCGCTGGCGTCAGGGTACCCTTTACCCCCGGGGCATTATCAGCCAGTTCTATCCATTTTGTCTGCCGACACTGCCCTGATTGATTCCGTTGACCTTATCCCCCTGGAAAATTTTGCGCTTGACCGACTTCCGGTTAACATGCAGCATCAACTTGAGGATATTACCTTTGGGGAAAAACTTGATTTACTGGGGTACGATTTAAAGGGCGCGGGAAATACGTCCTCAGGATTGTTCTTTGTTACTCTGTATTGGTTAAATCGTCATCCCCTTGAAGCGGCAGAGGCGGACGTTCAAGTTTTTAATCACAGGGGCGAAGTCATTGCTCAACAAACTGCGCCGGTTCCTGCTTCAACCTCTGCCTCAACCTGGCAAAGCGCCAGCCAGTTAGAATTTACTTTAAACGATTTGCCAGACTCAATGGTGATCAAAGTTCGTTCTGTGAATGACGAAACGTGGTATAAAGTGCAAGAGCATGAGCAAGGCGTTGTTGAGCAAGTGACGATTGACCAGGTTTTAAACAAAATAGCGCCATTGGATTAAATGACACCGATAACCGCAAAAAAACAACTTCAGAAAATTTTGCCCTGGCTTATCCTGGCCCTGTTGCTGATACTCTCGTTTTGGCTGCGTAGCCGTTACCTGTGGCTGCGGGCTATGACCTACGACGAGGGTCATTGGCTCATGTTTGCTGTGTTAGCCAACCTGGGTTATGCCCCCTACACCGTCACCTTTGTGGGTATTCCTCCTCTGGCCTTATTAACCATTCAATTGGGGGCCAAACTATTTGATGTGACCCTGGCCGTGCGCTATCCTATGATGCTCTTTAGCGTGATAGGCGTTGGGAGTATGTATTTATCGCTGCGGCCCTGGCAAAACAGTTTTAACTTATTAGCCGGATTGCTGGCGGCACTCTTCTATTCGTTTGATCTGGTCAGCTTCCGGGAGTCTAGCACCTTTATGGGCGAAGGCCCGGCCCTGGCGATGGCCGTTTTATCCTTTGTATTGTGGCAACAATACCGGGATAACCGTAAATTGTTCTGGCTGCTCTTATCGGGGCTGGCTTTTGGCCTGAGCCTGGCGCTTAAATTATTTATGGTATTTTTCCCGGCCTTTGTGGGGATACTTTTGCTCATCATCGCGCTGAAAGATGGCGGCGGTTTAAAAATTTCTGCACTCAAACAAGTGATTATTACCGGCTTGGTTTGGGGCTTGGGCGTTACCATTCCTTGGGGAATATTCTTTACAATTTACACCCCCCAAGCCTTGTATCGAGAGGTGTTTCTCTTCCGCCTAGCTTTTCGGGAGGTCAATTTAAGCCGGGGGGCGGTGTTGCTTGAAAACTCGGCGGGGGTGGCCCGGATGATGGTTGACCGCTGGCCGTTGGCGCTTGGGGCTGTGCTGGGCGTTATTAGTGGTTGGCGGAAGCGCCGGTTTGAAGTTTTTACCTGGTTGATTTGGCTGGTTTTGGCTGTAGTCCCCCTGGTTTGGCAGTCACCCTTAAGACCACGTTACTCGGTGGCGCTGCTGCCGCCGCTGGCCGCCTTGAGTGGGATCGGGATTGTGTATCTTGTCCGTTGGCTCTTTGACCGGCTGCAAAAGAAGGCGTCTGCCTGGGTGGGTTATGCCGTTGTCGGTTTAACCTTGACCGTCATTTTTGTGGCTGCCTTGAGCATACCGGTCAAAAACTTATTACGCCCTGCCGATCCCTATCCCTTTCCTAATTTGAATTTTGATGTGGTTGAATACATTCAACAGACTACCCTTGAAAATGATTGCATCGTCACCGATGACCAACGTTTTGCTTTTGCCGCCCACCGTTTGGTACCTCCTGCTCTCTCAGAAACCGGCCAGGGACGTTTGGCCACAGGCTGGCTGACCGGCGACGAAATTGTGAGCCAGATTCAGCAGCACGATTGCCCCGCCGTGGTGTATATGGTCAACTACTTTACTCAATTTTTACCCGACCTGGCGGATAAATTGCGTGAACTTTATTTTTTAGAGATTGTTTACGATGAGGATTTTACGGTTTACACCGGCAAAAAACATGTCCGGCGAGAGCCGGCCATCCCCCTTAACGCTCAGTTTGGGCAGGCGTTTGTGCTGAACGGGATTGACCTGGCTGCGTCACCCTGGTCTTCCGGGCAGAAAGTGGGCCTGGCCACGTATTGGACGGCGCTGACCCAACCGGACCGGGCTTGCAAGATATTTGTTCAACTGCGTGATCGTCAAAATGAAACTATCGCCAGTTTTGATTATTTTCCCTTTGCCGTGCCCGGCGACCGGTATCAATTATTGCCGGAGTTTGATTACCAGTACCGCTTGACCCCCCATATTGATGTTCAGGCCATCCCGGCGGAAGAAATTGCGGCCTATCCGGCCAAAGGCATGATCCCCACCAATGCCTGGCCGGTGGGCCAAACCATCAGAGAGATAACCACCTTACCGTTACCTGATCTGGAGCCAGGAGTTTACGACCTTTATCTGGGCATGTATGATCCGGCTACCTTTGTTCGGCTGCCGCTACAATCGCTATCCGGCAGCGTTCCGACCGAAAATGATGTTCTTTGGTTAACTCAGATTAAGGTCATAGAGGCAGAATGACCCGCACTCAGGCCTATTGGCGATTGACCCTCATTCTATTGGTATATTTTGCCTTGAGTCTGGCCCATAGCCTCTGGCTGCCGCTGGCCCAGGCGCCTGATGAAATTGACCATTTTCGATATACCCTCTTTATTGCTCAACATAGCCGCCTCCCGCTGAGTTACGAGGAGCGCGAGACTGCCGGTAACAAAGCTTATCTGCCCGCCCTTTATCACAGCCTGAATGCGGCCCTGGTGGGTTGGAGCAGCAGCGACGTTCCCCCCTTGCTCAAGTTTGTCTTCCAATCGCCCCGCTCCGATTTGGTACAGGCTCTATTTCATACCCAATATTTTCTCAATACCGAAGATGAATTTGCTCCCTATCGCGGCAATGTGTTGATGTGGCATTTAGGGCGGGGCGTTTCCATAGTGTTGGCGCTGGGCGTGATTGTGGTCTCCTTCTTTACCGCGCTGGAGATTTTTCCAAAAAAGTATAACCTGGCGCTTGTGGCAGCGGCTATTACGGCCTTTGTGCCAACTTTTATTTTTATCACCTCATCTATCTCTTATGAAGTATTAGTTGCTTTGCTGACCGGTCTTTATTTCCCGGTGCTGGTCAAAATTGTCAAGCGCGACGCGCAACCAACTGCCTGGCCCTGGGGCCGGTATATTTTGCTGGGGCTGCTGCTGGGATTGTCGGTTACGGTTAAATATGCCGCCGTTATCTTGCCGGTACAGGTTATGGCGGTGGTGGCGTACCTGGCCTGGCGGCGAGGTTGGGGCTGGTGGGGCTGGTTCAAGCGGGTCGTCTTGACCGGATTAGCCGCGATGGTGGCCTCAAGCTGGTGGTTTATATTTCTGATGGTCAACTTTAACCAGATTGACCAATATGGTTTGGTGGTGGGCCTGCTCAAGCCGGTCATTGCCGGGGGCACGGACACCAGCCAGAATGTAACCGCCTTTTTTCTGACCGGCGGTAAAATTGGCTACGCCGGCGGGTTTAACCCTCCTCCTTTTTCAGCCTGGGTCTGGCGGACGTTTGAATCATTTTGGGTAGAAAAAATTGGGTATTATCCATTGGGCGTAGTGCCCCATCTGTTGATGGGTTTGGTTTGCCTTGTGGCCGTGCTTGGCCTGGTTAAAACGTGGCAGCGCCGACCCGCCAGCCGCATTTGGATAGGCTTGCTTGTTTCTCACTTTCTTTTTTTTCTGGTTTTTCCTTTCCTGCGCTATATTTTTCAGGGGGAGTTGAGCCATACGGCCCAGGGAAGACACGTGCTGTTTCCAGTGGCTACGGCGTTCCCCTTGCTCTTGATTTATGGTTGGCAATCTCTGTCCATAAGAGCGCAGCGCTGGCTGGCGCTGGCCCTGGTGGGTGGGTTGGTGGGTTGGAGTTTGGCCCAACTGGTACATGTCACGGCTTGCTGCACGGCTCCATTGCCCATCCGTACTACATCTGAGGCGACGCCCAATATTCCGCACCGGCTTGACCAGCCGTTTGGCCCGCATTTGGTGTTGTTGGGGCACGATACCCAACTGGCGCCGGAAACCGGTGCCTTGCGGATACGTTTATATTGGCAAAGCCCCACCTATCCCGACGAAGATTATCTAATGACGGTCACGCTGGTTCAAGACGGCGAACCTAAATTGCAGTGGGAAGCTTATCCTACCAACGGGCGATACCCCACCCGGATTTGGGAAAATTGGGAGACCATTCGGGATGATTTGGAATTGCCGTTGTTTAACCTGCCACCGGGCGATTATGAAGTTCAACTCCAATTGCGCGGCGCTTACCAGACACTCCCGGTTAATGGGGGCGATACGCTTGTTTTAGGCCGGATTACAATTCCACCCATAGCTGCGCCTGCCCCTACTGTTCCATTATCTATTTCCGTAGATGGGCGGGAGGTGGTGCGCGGGTTGACTTTATGGCAGACAGACGCCTACCAGAAATTAGACCAACTGGAGTACCGTCCCCGTATGGCTATTCCGTTTGTGTGGCAGGGCCAAACCGGACCCACGGAACAGGTCAAATGGTTATTGGTGGCCGATGATGGCCAGGCCTATCCGGCCCGGCAGGCGTCGCTCCAATTTGAATACTTTATGGTCGGCCCCGATTTTCAACCCGGCCCTTATCGTCTGCGGGCTGAGGTATGGCGTGACGGGGCAGTGATTGCCTCCCAGGAAACAGCGCCTTTGCTGACGGTGTTTAACAAACAGCCGCGTCTCATGGAGCCGCCGCCTGTCCCTTACCCTTTTGAGGCTAATTTTGCCAATCGGATTAAACTGTTGGGCTATGATCTGCCCCTTCGTTCGTTGACTCCCGGCCAGGGTATTCCCATCACTTTATACTGGCAGGGGTTGCGCACAATGGAGCACGATTATACGTTTTTTATTAAATTGTTAGATGATCGGCGGCAACAGTGGAGCAGCCGTGATAGATACGCCAAAGACGGTTACAAAACCACACACTGGCTGGAAAATGAAGTTGTGGTTGACTCCTTTGAACTGCCCACCGACCCGGCTATGCCCGCCGGAATTTATTGGCTAAATGTCGGCCTGTACCTAGGGTTAGACCAATCAACCATCCCCCTGCCGCTGATGGCCGGCGACCAGCCAGGCGAGGTCACCAGCGTTACTTTTGGGCCGGTGAAAATTGGCGGGCCGCCGCCCGGTATAGTGGTCACTGATGCCTCGCCTGAACATTCTCTTGACGCAGAATTAGGGAATGCGATTCGGCTGTTGGGGTATGATGTTGGACAAAGTCAAGAGACCCTGACCCTGAAGTTATATTGGCAAAGTATCGCCCCCCTGGCCACCGACCAAACCGTTTTTTTACACGTGCGCAACCAAAACGGAGAAGTGGTTGCCCAGGTAGACCGCCCGCCAACCGGAGAGGTGTATCCTACCTCATTATGGGAGCCGGGTGAGATCATTCCAGATGAAATCCAACTTGCCTTGCCGGCCAGTCTACCGCCAGGCGACTACACTATTGCGACCGGCATGTACAACTTTGCTACCGGAGCGCGGTTGCCGGTGGCCGGGTCCACTGATGATAGTATCATCTTGTTTGTTGTGGAAGGCCAATAAAAATACCCTGTCGTTGGGGCGTCAATACGTAAGTGGCAAATATCATGAACTAACAGGTAAACATAATGGCAATTACAGAAGATGTTCAACTGGGTAGTCACGTAAAAATTTTCCATCCCCATCTCGTTAACCTCTATGGTTGTATAATTGGAGCTGAAACCAAGATTGGCGCATTTGTTGAGATCCAAAAAAATGTTGTGGTCGGCGCTCGCTGTAAGATATCGTCACACACTTTCATTTGCGAGGGAGTCACCATTGAAGATGAGGTTTTTATTGGACACGGAGTTATGTTCACCAATGACCTTTATCCTCGGGCCACAAATGATGATGGCCGCTTGCAAGGTGAAGGTGATTGGACATTAATAGAAACCCAGGTCAAGCGTCGGGCCTCAATTGGCAGTAATGCTACTATTTTGGCGGGGGTTATTATTGGAGAAAATGCGCTGGTTGGGGCAGGAGCAGTAGTAGCCCATAATGTTCCACCCTATGCCATAGTGGCTGGCGTACCGGCTTGTGTGCTGGGTGATGTGCGCACGCGTCGTAGCAATACAGAGCCAACCAACTAAAATGAAACAATTGTTTGTAAAAAAAATCTCAGTAATACAAGATCGGTATGATCTAATTGTTATTTTTGGAGCGGCGTTGGGATTACGCTTGCTCTACCTCTTTCTTAAACCACAACCACCTATTGTTT
The DNA here is from genome assembly GCA_016931895.1 of Anaerolineae bacterium. NCBI lineage: Bacteria > Bacillati > Chloroflexota > Anaerolineae > Anaerolineae bacterium. The sequence goes on along the minus strand of JAFGDY010000213.1, from coordinate 23,115 downwards.
ACGACGCGCTTGGTTATTTTGAGCTTGGCCGTTCTTTGGTTATGGGGGCCACCAGTGAATTATTACAGCCATGGGGTGCTGATATTTGGCCTTTGTTAAGTTCCAGAGGCCCTATCTATGCCTTATTTCTGGCGGGCAATTTCTTTATTTTTGATGTAGACCCATGGCCTGTTCGTTATATCCAGGCTGTTCTTGATGCTTTGAGTTGTGTTTTTGTATATTTGATTGGCAAAGAATTGGTCAATCGGTATGTCGGTTTAATTTCAGGTTTCCTGATGGTCCTATATCTCCCTTTCATCTTGTTCACAGGACGAATGTTGACGGAAACCTTAGCAAATTTTTTGTTCTGGACGGGGATGTTTTTGCTGGTACGAGGTTTGCGCTGTAAGGGGTTAAACTGGTTGGTAGCGTCCGGCTTAATGATTGGTTTAGCCTGTTTAGCCAGGCCCACGCTATTGCCCGGCGTTCCTTTTTTTATTGTGGCCGTTGGGATAGGTTTACAAGAGATAACCTGGCGTCGTCGCATAATTTTGACCGGGATTTTTGGCGTTTCTCTTGTGGGGCTTCTGTTCATTTGGTATGTTGTGGCCAAAACAGTGAATTCAAGCCCAACGATAGGCGTGGCTGGTATTGACTTTATGATGAGTGAATTCTCAATGGAAACGAATCCCCTGGTGCGAGGTTGGCGCCCTGATTACAGGCAGACCATAGATTTGTATTGGTGGCAGAACGAAACGTCGTCATTGAAGTTCATTTATATCATAGCGGCGGTCATAAACCTCATTTTTTACCATTTCTGGTTTGCGGAGAACGCCTGGCGAGAGTCATTCTTGCTTTCACCTACTGCGATGCATTGGGCGCAGCAAATCCTGCTAGGGTTAGGGTTAGGCGGAGTGGGGATTGCTTTAATCAGGTGGCGCACTTTTGCCCCTCTCTTCGCTGTTTTGGTAACCTTTTGTCTCGTCTCCGTAAAGGTTATAGAGGTTAGGCATAATTTACCCTTCATGCCAGCTATTTTTCTATTTGCCGGATTATTTATTGTTTATCTATTTGAGTGGATCAAAAATTATTTTGGTTGGACTAAAGACATTGTTGTTTTGGTTGTCGGTATCATCTTGGTCGGTGTTATTTTAATTGGCTCCAGATTATTGGTTCTTTTTAGTTCTGAAATTTTTTGGTTGTGGATACAACCTGTCACGTTAGGTATCGCGGGCGACCTGGCCGTAGTTATTTTCAGTTTACTGGTAGGGGGGCTTGTGTTTCGTTTGTCTACGCCTGCATGGGGTCGTCTCTCAGCCGCAGTGGCAGGTTTTGTGCCTGCTGTTTTATTAATTATTCTAATTAGTTCTTATGCTTACATTAATTCGGGTCCCAGGTGGTGGGCCTGGAATATATCTTTGAATCAAACCAATCAGGTAGTGAGACAGGAGATTCAGTTACCTGCCCCAATATCAGAGGATAAACTTGAATTGGTAATATGGTTGGTAGATTTGCAGGCAAATGCCGCCCCGCCTCCTTTGCAGGTGAGGGTAAATGAGTCCCTCCTATCGCCACAGGAATATTCCTGGCAACGTCTATTTTGCGCTCAAAAAGTGTTGTTTGTGACCAATGTAGAACAGACGTATTGTCCGGTTTATGAAGAATACATGAAGTTTGCTCATCGCCCTATGACTACCTGGCCGCAATGGTGGGGGCTGGTGATAGACCCGGCTTTACTACTTGACAAAAATAACCTTTCTTTGACCCTATCTCAGCTAGATCCAACAGTTGAGTCGAATGTTGCGTCTCAAGTTAAATTAGGAGGAACATTTGCTGTTGCTGATAGTCAAGTTGTTTACGGGCCAAGCGTATATGCACTTTCGCCTGGGGCAAGAACTTCAATCTATCGCTGGCTTTTAATTGGCGATTGGCGTTTGTGGGAGACGAGTGAGTTGGCCAGCGTGGCCACCCATAGTTATTTAATCCGGTCAGACGCGGCAGACATTCTATTAAAGGCCAACTTAAATATTCGATTGGCGGTAAAATACAAAGATGGTCGGATTGTAATTTATTAGAAGGGAGAATTGTAGAGCAATGATTAATATGGGTATCATCGGTTATGGATATTGGGGGCCAAATTTGGTGCGTAATTTTGTCGAGATCCCAGAAACGCAGGTTTTAGGGGTGAGCGACCTGAATCCAAAACGTTTGCATTTGGTCCAGGCTCGTTATCCATCTATTCAGGTGACAACCAATCCGGTTGATTTGTTTAACAATCCGGCAATTGAGGCCGTTGCCATTGCCACGCCGGTTTCGAGTCATTTTGAATTGGCTTTACAAGCTTTACAGGCAAATAAACACGTATTGCTAGAGAAACCCCTCACCACAACTTCGGCCCAAGCTCTCCGGCTGATTGAAGAAGCTGAACGGCGAAATCGAATATTAATGGTGGATCATACCTTTGTTTATACCGGCGCGGTACGCAAAATTCGGGAATTGGTGGAGAATGGCAGCGTGGGCGACCTCTATTACTATGACTCGGTGCGGGTTAATTTGGGTTTATTTCAACATGATGTGAATGTTATTTGGGATTTGGCCGTGCATGACCTTTCAATTATGGATTATGTAATATCTGCCCGTCCCCTGGCTGTATCGGCTACGGGAGTCAGCCATATCTCCGGCCAACCGGAAAATATTGCTTATTTGACCCTGTTTTTTGATAATCATTTACTGGCTCATATTCACGTAAACTGGTTGGCTCCGGTGAAGGTGCGGCGTACCTTGATTGGGGGCAGTAAGAAGATGATTGTTTACGATGATTTAGAACCGAGCGAAAAGATAAAAGTTTATGATAAGGGGATTACGCTTAATGACGGCCCTGAGAGCGTGTACCAGATGCTGATTGGCTACCGTACCGGCGATATGTGGTCTCCCCAATTGGATGTAACCGAAGCGTTACGAACAGAAGCGCTTCATTTTATTCATTGTATTCAACACCATGAAACCCCTCTAACCGATGGCCAGGCCGGATGGCGTATTGTGCAGATTTTGGAAGCGGCCACAGCTTCTATAGCCCAACAAAGCCGCCCGATAGAATTAAAAACAGGAAAGGTAATGGCATGATTCCATTTATAGATTTAAAGTTACAATATCACAGCATTAAGCAAGAAATTGACAACGCAGTGATCCGAGTTTTGGAGAGCAGTCAATTTGCTTTGGGAAATGAGGTGGCCGCTTTTGAACAGGAATTTGCAGCCTATTGTGCGGCGGGGCAAGGCATTGCGGTTAATTCTGGCACCAGTGCCTTGCATCTGGCGTTATTGGCCGCAGGCATTGGTCCGGGCGACCAGGTGATTACCGTTCCTTTTACCTTTGTTGCTACTGTTGCGGCAATTTGTTATACTGGGGCCTGCCCTGTATTTGTTGATATAGAGCCGCAGTCATCTACCATAGATATAAAACAGATTGAGCAAGCTATTACGGCGCAAACCAGGGCCATTTTGCCTGTCCATATTTATGGCCAGCCGGCCGACATGGACCCTATTGTAGAAATTGCTCGCCGCTATGGTTTGGTGGTTATTGAGGATGCGGCTCAAGCTCATGGTGCAGAATACAAAGGGCATCGGGTGGGCAGGATGGGAGATTTGGGCTGTTTCAGTTTTTATCCCGGCAAAAATTTGGGGGCCTATGGCGAAGCCGGGATGGTGGTCACTAACAATCCTGAATATGCCCATACCGTCAGGATGTTACGTGATTGGGGACAGGCGCGTAAATATCACCATGAGTTAAAGGGGTACAACTACCGGATGGATGGTATTCAGGGCGCTATCTTGCGGGTCAAATTGAGACATTTAGACGCCTGGACCGAGGCCCGCCGGGCTAATGCGGCGCAGTATGATCAACTTTTGTCGGATGCAGCGGTCCAAACGCCAGCCGTTATGCCTTACGCCCGCCACGTGTATCACGTTTACGCCGTGCGTTCCAAACAACGAGATGCCTTACAGCAAATGTTACAAAAACAAAAGATTCAAACCGGCATTCATTATCCCATCCCGGTACACTTACAGCCAGCTTACGTTGATTTGGGGTATCAAATTGGCGATTTTCCTCATTCGGAACAAATGGCCAGCGAGACGCTTTCTTTACCCATGTATGCCGAGCTATCCGTAGCGCAAATCCTGAGTGTCTGCCAGGCTATTCAAGCAGCGAATAGGTGAATTGAACAGGAAGATTATTAATAGTGCAAAGAGATATTAATCCCCGAATTTCTGACAGCAAACTGGAGCTTTTGATTGGCCAGTACAAATATGGCCGATATTGCGAAGATCAAAGCCTGCCTATAGAAGCGTCAAGGCGTTTGGTTTTGGACCAGACGCGCCACTATTTGGCGCGTGAAGACACCCAACATATAGCAGTTTTTGCTCCCGGCGGGCAACTTTTGGGATTATTGTTGTTCCGGCTATCGCAGTGGGATACCGAACATTTTGGTTACAGGGTAGCCCTTATTGATTCGGCCATTATATGCGAAGTGGATTATCACCGGCGCGTAGAAATCACCGAGTTTTTGTTAGGTGCATTTCACCAATGGGCCCAGGAGATGACTATTCGTTTTACTTCGGTCAGGCTACCGTCTTTGGATCTGGCGGTCATTCACGGTTTTGAACAGAGTGGTTATCACTATCTTGAAAATTGGATTTACAATAAGTATGACTTAAGAAAATTGGATAAACTGAGCCAGCCTGCCCATACCCTGCGATTAGCGCAAGCGCGTGATCGTGACGTTATGCTTGACTACGCCGACAGCGCATTTATCACGCAAAGATTTCATGCCGACGCCCACATTGATCAGCATAAAGCAGATTCTCTCTATAAAAAGTGGATTCGGACAGCTTTTGATGACCCTAACCAACAGATATTATGCCTTGATGTTGAAGAGAGGCCGGTAGCTTTCATGATTTATTACCAAAGTGATTTGCAGCCCTATTTTGGCCTGCAATTTGCCATGTGGAAAATGGCCTTGCTAGACCCGTTGGCGCGAGGCCGGGGCCTAGGCACTGCTTTTTTTACTGCGCTGGCTCATTATCATCGGTGGGAAGAGGGGTTAGATGTGGTTGACTCTGGACTTACTATCCGTAATGTAGCTTCTCTGAATCTGCATAACAAACTTAATTTTAAAGTGATTTGCACGCTGGTTACCTTGCACAGGTGGTTTGAAGAGAAACGCCGATGACAGTAATTTCCCGCTTACAAAAATTAAAGAAAAAAGTGCTGGTTACGGGAGGAGCCGGTTTTATTGGTTCTGAGCTTGTTCATCAACTGGCCAAGCAGGGGGTTAAAGTTTTGGTTGTGGATAATTTGGTTAATGGTCGGCGGGAAAATTTAGAGGGACTGTCAGGCAGCCAGGTTCAACTGGAGGTAGTTGATATTCGAGACAGCAACCGGATGGTAGGACTAATGAAAGATACGGAGATTATGTTCCACCTAGCCTGCCTGGGCGTGCGCCATTCAATTCATTCGCCTGGCGAAAATCATGCGGTAAATGCCACGGCTACTTTAAACCTGTTGTCCATTGCCAAAGATGTAGGAGTGGCCCGTTTTGTGTATGTATCCACTTCTGAAGTGTACGGAACGGCGCGCTGGGCGCCAATGACCGAGGACCATCCCACTTTTCCGATGACGGTGTACGGCGCTTCCAAATTGGCCGGTGAGGCTTATGCTCGCGCTTATTATCGAACCTACGGTTATCCAACGGTAGTGGTCAGACCCTTTAATGCTTACGGGCCTCGCTGTCATCATGAAGGCGATAGTGGGGAAGTGATTCCTAAATTTTTATTGCGTTCTATGGCTGGTCGCCCCATGGTGATTTTTGGCGATGGCCGCCAAACGCGAGACTTTACCTACGTGAGCGACACCGCCAGGGCTATTCTCATGGCCGGTTTGACCCAGGAGGCTATCGGGCAGACAATCAACCTGGGCCAAGGCCGCGAAATCGGTATCAAACAATTGGCCGGTGAGATAGCTGAAGTGCTTGGCAAAAACGCAAACATAACCTATGATCAACCTCGGCCGGGTGATGTTTTGCGACTCTATGCGGATACCACAAAGGCGCGTCAGTTACTTGGTTTTGAGCCGCAGCTAAGTTTGCGCCAGGGGCTGACCAAACTGAGGGACTGGTATCTCAGTCTTGAACAGTCACCGGAAGCTTTGTTGGAACAAGAGGTTGTGCGCAATTGGCAGTTAGCAGAGATAAAAGCCGGTGGCTAAAAAAAACGGATTCATTCCTGTCACCAAACCCTGGCTGGATGAGCAAGATGCTCAAGCGGCCAGCCGGGCAATTTTGTCGGGTTGGGTAACCCAAGGGCCAGAAGTGGCCGCCTTTGAACGGGAATTTACCGCTTATGTGGGCGCTGCCCATGCTTGTGCCGTGTCCAGTTGCACTACTGCTTTGCACCTGGCCCTCCTGGCCGTTGGCGTTCAACCCGGCGATGAGGTGATTACGGTCAGCCACTCCTTTATTGCTACGGCTAACGCCATTTGTTATTGTGGGGCAACGCCGGTTTTTGTTGATATTGAGCCTGAAACTTTTAATCTTAACCCCGCTTTGCTTGAGCGCGTGATTACCGAGCGGACCCGAGCCATTCTATGCGTCCATCAAATGGGAATGCCGTGTAATTTGCCGGCAATTCTGAAGATGGCCCAAGCTTATGCATTGCCGGTGGTTGAGGATGCGGCTTGCGCCATTGGCAGTGAAATACTGTGGCAGGAGCAATGGGAAAAGATTGGCAAACCGCATGGGGATATTGCCTGTTTTTCGTTTCACCCGCGCAAAATTGTTACCACCGGCGACGGGGGCCTCATCACCACCTCCAATGCCGAATGGGATCACCGGTTTCGCCTTTGGCGCCAGCACGGCATGGATGTGCCCGATACGGTCCGGCATGCGGCCAAACAGGTAATCTTTGAGACTTATTCCAGGTTAGGGTATAACTACCGGATGACGGATATTCAGGCGGCTATTGGCCGGGAGCAACTCAAACGTTTGCCGGAGATGATTGGGCAACGTCGTGTATTGGCCGCTCGATATCACGCCCTGTTAAATGATGTGCCGGGAGTCTACCTCCCGGTAAAACCGGGGTGGGCCAGGAGCAATTGGCAAAGTTACTGCATTCGTCTCTCCGGCGAGTATGACCAGTATCAGGTTATGCAACGTATGCTGGATGCCGGCGTGGCCACGCGGCGGGGCATTATGTGCGCTCATCGTGAACCGGCGTATAACCAGGTAGCTTGGTCTTGTGGCCCTGCTTCCGGTAACTGTGATTGTCCGTCAGGCACTTGTCGAAATCTGGCCGAGAGTGAACAGGCTCAAGATCAAGCCATTATTTTACCGCTGTTTCACCAAATGACCGAAGCCGAGCAAGAGACGGTGGTGACAGCCCTCCGTGAAGCATTAGAGTCAGTATAGAGCCGTAAAAAAACGGGGGTAAATTATTCAGGTTGACCAGCTTATGCAATGCAAGCAATACCCAAATAAACAACCACTATTGTCCATTGTTACGCCTGCTTATAATGAAGCTGACAATTTGCCGCTCCTATACGAGCAACTCATCCAATCCCTAAACTCCCTGGATTTGGCTTGGGAATGGATTGTGGTTGATGACCATTCGAGCGATGAAACTTTTGCCGTTATTGAGCAGATTGCCGGGCAGAATGTTCAGGTTCAGGGTATCCGTTTTGCCCGCAATTTTGGCTCACATACGGCTATCACCTGTGGTTTGCATCAGGCCAAAGGCGATTGCGCCGTTGTTATGGCGGCTGATATGCAGGACCCGCCCCAAATATTGCCAGAATTTGTGGAGCAGTGGCGGGCCGGGGCTCAGGTAGTTTGGGCCGTTCGCGCCCGGCGAGAGGGCGAGAAAGCTTCTAGGGTTGGCTTTGCCCGGTTATATTATCTGCTCATGCGCCGATTTGTTGGTCTCAACCAAATGCCCGCCACCGGGGCCGATTTTTTTCTTGTTGACCGGCGGGTGCTGGATGCTTTTGTCCAGTTTAATGAGCGTAATGTTAGTATAATGGCGCTCATAACCTGGATGGGCTTCCGCCAGGCGGTCGTGACCTATAGTAAGCGCACCCGTATGCATGGTCAATCGGGTTGGAGTTTGGAAAAGAAGCTGAAATTAGTGGTCGACTCGGTGACCTCGTTCACCCATCTCCCTATTCGCCTGATGTCTTACGTGGGCTTTGTCACGGCGCTGCTTGGTTTTTTCTACGCCGGAATTGTTACTTTTAATGCTTTGCGGGGCCTGCCCCCTCAAGGTTGGGCTTCGTTGATGATAGTGGTACTCATTCTGGGAGGGATTCAGATGGTGATGCTTGGTGTTTTAGGCGAGTATCTGTGGCGGGCGTTGGATGAAACTCGTTCTCGCCCCCGCTATCTGATCGAGGCGACCACCAGGCGAGGAGAGCAGCGGTGAGGCGTATTATTATGCCTGTTGCCCTCATATTACTTCTTTTTTGTATTGTATTATTGCCCCGGATATTACCCTTTTCTCCCCTATTCTTAACCTTTGATGAAATAACGATTGGCCGTTGGATTAGCCAAATGACTCAAGCCGTTCTGGCAGGGGATTGGACCAAAACAGCCAATAATTATCCGGCGGTTACGCTCATGTGGGTGGAGGCTGCTCAGGTTAAGGCGTTTGAGTGGTTGGGCCGCCCAAACGTAGCCCAAATGTTATCGGCTGCGGATGAAGTTGTATTTGCTGCCTTACCCCGCCGCCGCCTGGTCTTGGCCTTGATAAATTCGGGCATTATTTTTATCAGCTTTTGGCTACTCCGGCGAATATTCAATAACTTTGTGGCTGTCACCGCCACCATTCTGATGGCGCTTGACCCTTTTCTGTTGACCCAAGCGCGGGTGTTTCGGACGGATGGTTTAAACGCCGGTTTGATGTTGTTAAGCGTGCTTGCTATTCTGCTATATGCTAAAGAGGGGAGAAAGCGTTGGTTGGTGGCCAGTAGTACCTTGGGTAGTTTAGCCGCCCTCACAAAGATCACGTCCCTTTATTTGTTAACTTTTGCGGGCTTAACGCTCTTGGTCTGGCCGCTATGGGTGGGCGAGCGAGATGTCTTAAAAATATTAAAATCAACGGTCCGCGATGTTTTTTGGTGGGCCTTGATCATGGGCGGTACATTCTTTGTGCTCTGGCCGGCCTTATGGGTCTCACCTTTGACCACTTTTTATGACATGTACAAAATCATGCAGCTAACGGCTGAAAATGCAGGTGCTGTTTGGGGAGGAGAGCAGCAGTTTTTCTTCTGGGGGGAAATCGGGACGGATGATCCCGGCATTTTGTTTTATCTATGGTTATTGGCTTATCGGACAACGCCTCTTGTTTGGTTAGGGGGGGCAGTTACTGTGGCGAGTTTGCTTCTTTTGTTATTGAATCGTTGGCGACAACAAGAACTACCTCAAGCCTTGCAGTCGTTTATCCCATTTGCCGCGCCAACTTTGCTTATCATAGCGTATGTGTTTTTTTACTTCATTGCCATGAACTTGGGGGCTTCCAAAGTGCCTCATTACCTGTTGCCCATTTTTCCGGGCTTATCTATTCTCGCTGCAATTGGTTTCCTGGTCTTGGCCACTTTCATCTCTGAACGGGTTCGTATGAATCCTGTAAGGCCCGAGTGGGTCTGGGGAATATTATTAGTTTGTAGCGCCTGGTTAGCTTTGCCCCATCATCCCTACTACTTTAGTTATTGGAATCCGCTGTTGGGGGGTGGCCGGGGAGCGGCAAAAATACTTCCCGTGGGGAGTGGTGAGGGTTTGGACATCATGTTTGCATACCTTAATACCCTGCCCCAGCCAGAGGAAATAAGCCTTTCCGGCGATTTGGATGTTTGTTATATTTCTCGTTTGGTTTTTCCTGGAGATTGCCTTGAGGAATCTAACTTTTTGGTCACTGATTATTTTTTACTTCAGGTCTTTGCCGCGCAACGGGAAACAGTGAAACCTTCCACGGTTCAAGCTGTTCGTTCAGAGGGCGAATTGGTGCAAAAATTTAGCCGGGATGGAATAGATTATGCCGAGCTATATCGCCTGCCCAAAAACTTCCATCAGGTTGAGCAGTGGCTTGGCTCTCATGGCAGACTGCTTGGATATCGGCCTTCTGCGGCAAAGGTAGCGGCAGGTGACAGCCTAAAAGTGACGATTTTCTGGGAAAATGGCGAGGCCCAGGGCTGGCAATTGACCGACAGTGAGTTTTTTATCAAACTATTGGATCAAACCGGACAGGTATATCAAGCCGCAGCGGCTCAATTAAAACCTGAATTTCAACCTTATTTATTGCAACCTGGCGCCTTATTGGTTTTTGCCGCATCGCTTGAACTGCCCCAGGATATACCGTTGGGATATTACCCCCTTGAAATCGGCTTGAGGCTCAAAGACTCTGGCCAAGAAACCTGGACTTTCCCCTTGCCCAAACCAACCAGTACCATCGTCGTCAATCGAGGGGCATTGGGTGTGCCTATCCAAACCTTACCCATTCAATACCGCCTGGAACAGCCCGCCGGTGATACCGGCCTGACTCTCTTGGGTTATAATCTGATCAATGAACCGTCCTATATTGAGTTATATTGGCAAGCCGATAGACCTCTTGATTGGGAATATCGCGTAAAGTTGGCCTTGCTTGACGTTCAAGGTCAAGCTATCACTACCTGGAGCAATGCCCTGTCACCTGAGTTCCACCCCCTGACCAAGTGGCAGCCCGGTGAAGTGGTCAAATTATCCTGGCCTTTAGAAACGGGCGGCATGTTTGCGCCAGGTGATTATCATCTGTCGCTTTTGCTACAACCGATGGATATGGCAAATGCTGTAGCCACAATAAACCTGGCCGATATCCCCGGCGATTTCAGCCCAGGCTCCCCGGCAGCCACCCCTCAATATCAGGTTGAAAATGTTACCTTTGGACAAACGCTCGATGTGCTGGGTTATAATTTAGGGGGAAAGGGAGGCGGCCCGGCTGGCGTGCTGCTGTTGGGCCTGTATTGGCTGAACCGCGCTCCGCTTGACCCCCTTGAAGCCCAAGTTGAGGTGATCGCCGACAATGGGGCAATCATCGCCCAACAAATTTTGCCGGTTCCGCTTCCGGAAAATTCTTTAACCTGGCAGAGTGTCAGCCATTACGAATTGCCGTTAAATAATTTGCCTGCCTTCTTAATTGTTAAGGTTAGGTTTGAAAATGCTGGCGAATGGCTCACCGTACAAATACCAAACGAAGCTGCCACTGATCGGCTGATAATAGATGAGATTTTACCCAAAACGGTTATTATTTCGGATTAGGCGCGGCGGACTGAATTCATGAGTTATTGGGTTGCTTATCTTCTACTTTTAGTTTTGGGCGTTGGTGGTTTGGCGATAGGGCTGGTTTATGTGTCTCGCGCTAAACCAACTCGCCCTATCCTGCAAAACGTTATCTTGATGATGCTGACCATCTTTCTGACCCTGATGGCAGTGGAATTTTACTTTAAAGTGTTTTTTGCCCAGCCTGACGCTTTGCCCACGCTGGCGGTGCAAAATTGGCATCAGCGGTATTACGAGGGCACCATAAACTCTTGGGGATATAGAGATGTAGAGTGGACGCCGGAACTGGTAGATAACAAGACCAAAGTGATGGTGGTGGGGGATTCGTTTGTGGAGGGAGTGGGCATTGAGAATCCGCAAGATCGTTTCCCGGACCAATTGGCCCAAAAACTTGGCCCTAAGTATGTAGTTTTAAATCTTGGTAAACGTAGGGCTAACACAGTTCAGGAAATTGAAGCCATTCTCAATTATCCCTATCCTCCCGATATTCTGGTCCTATCTTATTTTGTGAATGATATTGACGACGTGCGGTGGTGGTATAACACCGGCCGAGAATTGGGGCCGTCTGTGCCGCCGCTTCTCTCCCCCCTGGTCAGAAATTCCTACGCCTTCAATTTTCTGTATTGGCGATTATATCGTCTGTTGCAGGCCGGTCAGCCCGATGCCGAATGGTTGCATTTGCTTGGTTTATACAATAATCTCGAGGCCTGGTGGACACACCAACAAGACTTGCTCTCTATCTATGAAGGCGCAAAGTCTGAGCAGATTCCGTTCATGGTTATTGTTTTTCCAAGTATGAATCGCCCTGAAGAAAGTAAAGTGGTTACAGAACGTATTATAGCCCTCCTTGAGTCTTGGAATGTGCCGGTGCTGGATGTGGCCAATTTAATTCAGGGCATCCCTACGGATGAGCTGACTGCCAGCCCGGTTGACCCGCATCCCGGCGAACGGGTGCATGCCCTGGTCGCTGAAGCGTTGTATGATCTGTTTGTTGCACAAAAATTAGTCCAACCTGCCGAGGCCCGCCAAGAATGACCCCTGCCGTTGTTTCGTTCTCTGCCAAACCCAGATATTTTTGGGGATGGGTAGGGTTGGCCCTGGTGCTGCTTCTCTCCTGGTGGCTACGCGCCCGTTACCTGTGGGTTCAACCGTTAGATTATGATGAAGGGCACTGGCTGATGTTTGGCGCGTTAGTCAATGCCGGTCATCCGGCCTACACCGAAACCTTTGTTGGGATTCCACCCCTGGCTTTGTGGGCCATTCAACTGGGCGCCTTGCTTTTTGACGTAACCTTGGCGGTGCGCTATCCGATGATGTTTTTCAGTCTGTTAGGCATCATCGGTGTCTTCTGGTCATTTCAACCCTGGCAGAGTTGGCCGGGATTTTGGGCCGGTCTATTGGCTGCAGTGTTCCTATCCTTTAACACGCTCTATTTTCAAAATTCCGCCTCTCTTATGGCGGAAGTGCCGGCAGTAGCGCTGGCCGTCCTGTCACTGGCTATGGCCCGGCAATATGATGCCGATGGCAAACTGTTTTGGCTGGCCCTATCCGGCTTGACCTTTGCCTTGAGTTTGGCGCTAAAGATTTTTGTGATTTTTGTGCCATTGCTTATCGGTATTTTGGTGTTGCGGACTGCGCTAACCAGCCAAAGAAAAGCATTAGTTTCGGCAATTCGTTACTTGGCTGTGACCGGAGGGATTTGGCTGGCCGGGTTTGGGCTTGTTTTGGTTATCTTTGTGCTTATTTACGATCCCCTGGCCATGTACCAACAAGTATTCCGTTTCCGCATGGAGTTACGCCAGGTCTGGTCTCAGCAGATGAGTTTGCTGGACAATGTGGTCTGGGTAGGGCAAATGTGGCTGGCCGTGGCTCCGCTGGTGGTTGGCGCTATCTTGGGAAGCATTACTGGCTGGCGGCAGCGTCGTTTGGAGGTGGTACTCTGGTTGACCTGGTTGGGCCTGGCTACAGGTTTGCTCATTTGGCATATTCCCCTGCGAGACCGTTATGCCGTGCTGCTCGTTCCTCCGTTAGCCGTTTTAAGCGGCCTGGGGGTGGCTGATAGCCTTATCTGGTTGAATGGTCGGTTACAGCGTGTTCGCATTAAATATCTTGGCGGTGTGGTGACAGGGTTGCTCCTGCTGGGCCTTGTGGGGTGGGCGTTATGGACGCCGGTCAAAAGCGCGGCCTCCACCCCATCGCCGGACACGTTTCCGGGATTAAATCTGGATGCCGTGCAATATGTTTGGCAAAATACCCTGGCGGATGATTGCATTATCACCGACGACCAACGGTTTGCCTTTGCCGTAAAACGCTTGGTTCCGGCAGCCCTCTCAGAAACGTCCTGGGCGCGGATTATCACCGGCTGGCTAACCGCAGACGATATTGCCCGGCAAGTGCTTCAGCGCCATTGCCCGGCGGTGGTCTATTCTGACCGCCGTTTTCAACAGCAGTTGCCGGAACTACAGCTCCAATTACGAGAGTTGTATTTTTTTGAAATAACCTTTGGGGAAGATGTGATAGTTTACGTTGGTAATCGGCAGCTTAGTCGTCAACCCGACCTTTCTATCGGCAGTCAAATCGGTTCAGCCATTGTGCTGGAAGGCGTTGACCTTGACCCTCCATCACCCTGGCAGCCCGGTCAAAAAATCGGTTTAGCCGCTTACTGGACGGTCCTGGAACCTCCTGACCGGCCTTATAAAATTTTTGTGCAATTGCGTAACCAGGCTGGCCGGCCTGTTGCCAATGCCGACCATTTTCCCTTTCCCGCGCCGAAGGGTCAGCACCGGCTAAGGCTCAATATTGACACTCTGCAAAATTATGCCCCGGAGGATGCGGCCATTTATCCGGCTAAAGGCATGTGGCCCACCAATACTTGGGCTTCCGGCCTGCGAGTCAGAGAGATTATCTTGCTTGCCCTGCCTGCCGACCTGCCGGCAGGGCAGTACAAACTCTATATGGGCTTGTATGTTCCAGATACGGGCGAGCGGTTGATGGCGCAGGAACAGGGCGGGGCAAATGATTCTGTTTTTATCACGTCTGTTGAAATAGTTGATTAGAAAATATGTGTCGTTCAGATGAAATTTAAATTACAGGGCAAATGGCTCACTGCGGCCAGTTTATTACTATTGGCTTTACTTTCCTTTCTATTTTTGTGGCGGGTGGCCTTTAAGGGTGATATTCTCCTTTCCGCCGATATGCTGCTGCTCTATGAGCCCTGGCGCAGCGAACTGCCGGGAGCCAAAGCCGTTCCTATTTGGAACGAAAAAACCGCCGATCCGCTGTTCGACTCTTACGGCCTGGCAGTCTTCATTAAGGAAAGCTGGCGGCAGGGGCAGGTGCCCCTCTGGTATCCTTACGTAGGTCTCGGTTTGCCGATTGTGGGCCGGGCAATTGGGCAGGCGTTGTATCCGGTTAACAATATTTTATGGCAAATTATGGATGTGCCAACGGCCTTTGGCTGGTCTGCCATTCTCCATTTATTTTTGGCCGGTTGTTTTACCCATTTTTATATGCGAGAGTTGCAGGTGGGCCATTTTGGCAGTCTGGTGGCGGCTGTTAGTTTTTCTTACAGCAGCCATTTGATAACTTGGCTGGGCCTGCCCTTTACCTTTGACCCCATGGTCTGGATACCGTTGTTATTTTTGGGCCTGGAACGGAGTATGAACCGCCGCGATTGGCGTTGGAGCCTGCTGGGTGTTTCAGGCGTGGCCTTGCAGATACTCTCCGGCAGTTTGCAGTTGGCCTCTTATAGCCTGATCACTTTGGCCCTTTACGCAGTGGCCCGCTCTTTATTGGCCTGGCGGCAGCAACAAAATTGGCGGCAGGCAATCTACCCCTTGTTTTATACCGGCCTTATTTTTGGGTTGGGATGCGGCCTGGTCGCATTCCAGATTTTGTCAACCCTGGAACTGGTTTCTACCGGCATCACCCGTGCAGAAGTTGACACCTCACTCTACATCCCTCCTCGGAACTTGCTCCGGTTGTTGATGCCCGATGTGAGGGGCACGCCGGTAGACGGTCATGACCTCTCTTCTCTTGAGTTTGAGGCCTATCTCTATTTTGGCCTTTTACCTTTGTTTTTTCTGACTGCGTCTTTATTTTCCAAACGGGCGGCCATAGCCCGCATTCTATTTGGGATTGGCCTGTTGTATCTGTTGGTCATTTACAATGTGCCGCCCTTTTATCAGATTTTTCGTTACGTTTATCCGGCTTTTTCCTCCCTCGGTTTCTATCGCTCTTTGTATGCCCTTACGTTTCTATGGGCCGCTGCCGCCGGAATTGGCGCCGATTGGCTTTTAACCGAGCGACCCCAACAATTCTTAAAGCGGTTGGTTGGGGCCGGTTCATTCATCGGTGCTGTTGCCCTGTTGGTTACCCTGTATCTGGCCTTTATTTCCAAATATCAGGCCCGCCATTTTTGGAATTTGCCCCTTCCGCCTGACAAGATACCAAGTTTAGATTATTATTTTGCCAACCTGCTTTTATTTTTATTCTTTTTTGGCCTAACCCTAAGCCTGCTTTGGTTATGGGCGACAGCCAGATTGTCAAAAACTTTTTTTATGAGCGCGGCTGTCCTATTACTGGTACTGGACCTTTTTCTGGCCCATCTTGATTTCACCCCAACCTTTCCTAAACGGATGCTAACCCATCCTCCCCCCAGTTTGGTCAACCTGCAACAATTGGCCGCCCAAGAGAGCGAGCCGTTTCGCGTCTCCGGGGTGAGGAATATGCTGCCTTCCGATACAACCGGCATGTATGGTATTGCCTCAGTGCAGATACATGATTCTTTTTTATCTGCCCGATTCAGTGATTATGCCAACTTGACCGGCTTGCGTGGCGCCGGACATTTTAGAGACATTATTTTTGAACCGGCCAGCAATGCCTTGCTTGACGCCCTTAATGTAAAGTATATCTATGCCTCTCGCCAGGTTTTAACGCAGGGTGATTGGTTTTCGGTGTTGGAGAGGATGGGCCAGCCCCAGGTGATTTCCGAACATCCCCAAGCGGGTCAGGTGAAATATTGGAATATTGGCGATTGGACTCAGCCGGTGCTATTTGCTCCTACCAACAGTATCTTAAGTTATCCAGGTATGCTGCCGTATCCGGCCACCCTGGAAACCGCCATTGCCGTTGACCCTCTGGCCCCGGTTCAGGGCAGCATAACCTTTGCCATCTACGTTACCCGGCCCGGCCAGGAACCTGGTTCCCCTCTTTTTTCCGAACGTTTGGAAGCCCAAGATAGCCAGGCAACGTGGCGGCCGGTAGTGGTAGATTTGGCCGATTTTGCGCAGCAGGAAGTTATGATTTCCCTGGTCACCTCCTCCAACGATGGCCAGGTGATTCCCGGCGGTTGGGCCGACCCACTGATTACCGACAGTTCCAAATTTGAACAGGTATATTATGGCGTCAACAGTATTTACCGGAATAAAAAATCTTTACCCAGAGCCTGGGTAGTTCATCAAGTTATACCTGTGGCTAACGCGGCTGAAGCAAAAGAACGATTGGCCGCGTCAGACTTTGACCCCACCTGCGAGGCCGTTATTGAGGGTGAACTGCCTCAATCCGTCCAATCTTCAGACGTGATGGAAATACCTCATTTTGTGGAGTATGCTCCCAACGCGGTCAAAATGGAAGTGGCTATGAGTACCCCCGGCTTGCTGGTGTTATCCGGCTTTTACTATCCCGGCTGGTCCGTTTACGTGGATAACGTGCCGCAGCCTCTCTATGTCACAAATTTAGTTATGCGCGGCGTTTACCTGCCTGCCGGAAATCATCAGGTTGAATTTGTCTATGAGCCGTTTTCGTTGACCGTAGGTTTGTACATCAGCCTGGGAACCATTATACTGTTGGCTGTTTTGTTGGGGCTGGATTGGAGATTCAGGCGGTTGTCACGTGAGAATCAATGCAATGAATAAACAGTTTGGAAACAGGTTTCATTTGCCTTCCGAGATTTTATGGCTTCTCTTGATTATTGGGGTTGCCAGTTTTTTTGGATGGCGTATATCCCAGGCCCGGCATACGCCCAACTTACTAACCAACCCTGATTTTGCGCAGGCTGATACGGCATGGCAAATTGTGGCTGTGGGGGAGGCCCAAGCTGTTCCCAAACCCGCTACTGTTGATCGCAATAACCCCATTCTAGAATTGACCATACCCGATACCGTCGAAGGGAGTGGTGCCGGCGTTGGACAAAGATTGGCCATTATCTCTCTTCATCGCTACAAATTTACGGCAAATTTTCGATTTGTCGACACCCCACCCGACTCAGTGCAAACACTGTTGCGCCTCTCACAATTCAATAGAGCCGGTGAACTAATCAAACAGGATGAAATCCTGAACCCACCCTCTCTTACCAGGGCAAAGAGCCAACCAGACTGGCATTCACTAACTCATACCCTCATCACTGATGGGCAGGCTGTGGAGATTGAATTGGGAGTAGGCTTTTTCAGTAGTGACGCGGCCAGGGTTGAAATTGATAGTGTTATGTTTCAGGTTTATCCTCCCTGGTTCAACGCAATTTTGGCTGATCCCGTGGCTGTGGGAGCGCTTTTAGTGATTGTCGGGCTTATTGGTTACAAATTGGGTCAAAATTTGTGGCCAATTCGGCGCAAGGTGATGGTTAATGGCGGGTTGATAATTGCTTCGCTGTTTCTGACCATTATGATGCTTGAAGTGGTGGTTAGATTTATCCCTATTCGTTTGGTTAGCTCTCATTGGCCGCGTGGTTACCACGTGCCTTTTGCCCATGGCCAAAGTTATCGCCTGGCAAAAAATTATCCTTCCCGGATAATCACCAATGAACATGGCGACCGGGTAGAGATTGTGAGCAATGCTCTGGGCGCAAGAGATATTGAAGTTCCTTCCCTCACAGATGAAACCTGGCTGGTGCTAATTTTGGGCGACTCGATGACTTTTGGCGTGGTGGGCAATGTTACAGAGAGTTGGCCCCGCCGCTTAGATGAGCAGGTAGCTGAAATTGGATCGGAGCCGGAGGTATATCATTTTATCAATGGCGGCGTGAGCGGCTATAACACTTTTCAAGAGGTGCTGTTGTTTGACGCCTTGCTCAAAGATATGGCGCAGCAAGGTCTCAAGCCCAAAGTAGCCCTTTTATCTTTCTTTTCCGAAATTTGGGGACGTAACCTTTATGGCCCGGCCGGTCGGTTTACGGTAATAAATGATGTGGTGATGTATAGCTCTCTACGACAGGCTATTGTCAACCTGCCTGAACGTTTGATTAAAGAGAAAGGCCTTGATACTCTGCTCCTGCCCGGCCCGGATTGCCTGCAAAGCCCGCACCAGGCTTTGCTTTCAAAGAGCAGACTTTATTTTTTGTTGTCTTTATTTCTAACGCTTCGTTTTGAGGATGATTGGGATGCTCGGCCTGAAAATGTTGATCCCGTAGCGGTGAACTATGAAGCCTTAAAAGCCTTCAAAACCATGGCCGAGACCAATGGTATCCAGCCGGTGGTGGTTTACCTGCCCAAACACGATACATTTGCCCCGGCAAATCTTGCCGGTCATCAGGAAATGATTGGGCAGATGGAAGATATTTGCCGGCGTTTGGATTTGCCATTGCTCAATCCTTATCACAATATGCAGCAACTTGGGGTCAATGGCGATAATGCAGGCGAAAAACTGACCCTGGGTTATGACAGCCACTATAGCGTGCAGGGCAATCTGCTCTACGCCAAAGCGTTAGCGCCATTAATGGTTGAGTATTTGGCGAAGATTCAGCAGTTACCAACAGCCGCGGAAACAGAAAGCAAACAATGAAATTTTTCAAGCGTCAATCTGCTTCCATGATGAGCGGCGTAAAAGAGAAGCGGTTACTCATCGGTAGTATGGCCTTGTTGGCCGGTCTACCCTTACTGTTCCTCTGGCGGGTGGTCTTCCAGGGCGATATTTTGCTCTCGCTCGACATGCTGCTTACCTACGAACCCTGGCGCAGCGAAATACCGGGTTCAATCGCCTTCCCCCTTTGGAATGAGTTGATGGCCGACCCGGTCCGCAAATTCTACCCGGTCGCGCTCTACATTCGAGAAAGTTGGCAAAACGGGCAAATCCCCTTTTGGTATCCTTACGCCGGCAACGGCATGCCTATTCTTTCAGCCGGTTATTTTCAGGTGCTGTATCCTCTTAACAACCTTCTCTGGCAAATTATGCCGGTGTACCACGCTTTTGGCTGGTCAACCATTCTCCACCTCTTCTTGGGTAGTCTCTTCACCGTTATGTTTATGCAAGAATTGGGAGTTAAAAATTTTGGCCGGATGGTGGCGGCTGTCTCTTTTACTTACAGCAGTAGCCTGGTTATTTGGCTGGGATTACCCTCTTCTTTAAGCACAATGGTCTGGCTGCCGTTTATCTTTTGGGCCGTGGAGCGGGCCATTGGCCGGCAAAATTGGCAATGGAGTTTGCTGGGCGCTTTTGGGGTGTTGATGCAAATTTTGGCCGGCCAGGTGCAGTTAGTGCTGTACACCTTTACGGCCTTGCTGCTTTACGCCTGTTGCCGGGCCGTCATCCTCTGGCAACAAGAGCGGAAACGGGGATGGACGGCTCTATCGCCGCTCATTTACGCGGCGCTGAGTTTGGCCGCCGGCAGCGCCCTGGGCGCTTTTCAGCTTTTGCCCCTGGCTGAATTGATCCCCACCATCCGGCGCAGCGAAGGAAATGTGGATTTATATAACTCCGCATGGGGGTTACTGCGCACTCTCATCCCGGATATCTGGGGCGCCAACATTGACGGCCTGACCATGCCCGGCTACCGTTTTGAAGTGTACCTGTACCTGGGACTCTTGCCCCTGTTTTTTATGATGGCTTCTCTTTTTTCCCCGCGGGCCTGGCTGGCGCGATGTTTGGTGGGGCTGGGCGTATTTTTCCTGCTGGTCATCTTTAACGTGCCGCCCTTCTTTCAACTTTTTTACTATCTTTATCCCACTTTTCCTACCCTGGGGCTGCTGCGCACTATGTTTATTATTGTTTTCTGGTGGGCTGTGGCCGCCGGGATTGGGGCGGATTGGTTATTATCATCCCGACCCTCGCGGGTTTTGCGTTTGCTCCTTACAGGAGGTCTGGTTTTAGGCGGCCTGGCTCTATTCTATTTGATGATGCTGGCCTTTTTATCCAAGTATCAAGACCGGCATTTTTGGAACTTGCCTGCTCTGCCGGAGTTTCAACCCTCGTTGTTGTATCATCTAAGCAGCGTGCTTTTTTCCCTGGTACTGCTGGCCGCAATACTGTTTCTGCTCTGGAGTTGGATCAGAGCGCGTATTTCACCCGCAATGTTTGTCACTCTTTCCATTGCTCTTATCATTTTTGATCTGTTTTTAGCCCACCTAGATTTTGCGCCCGTTCTGCCCAAACACTTGCTCTATCCGGTTACGCCCAGCCTTAGCTTTTTACAGCAAGAAGTTAAAAAAGAAACTCAACCCTTTCGCATATCAGGGGTAGGGAGAGTATTGTGGCCTAATACCGGCGGGGTTTTTTCCCTGCCGGTTGTTCAAGTTTACAATTCGTTTTTGTCTCAGCGTTATTTTGAATACGCCGAAGCCAGCGGCGCGCGCGCGCCCAGTAATCTGCGGGTCATCACCTATTATGCCCAGGCCAGCCGTTTGCTCGACGCCCTGAACGTGAAATATCTCTACACTCCCCGCGATCTGTTGGCCGCCGGAGACGGAATTTCTCTTTTGACCGAAGTTGAGCCGCCGCAAATTGAATCGGATTTTAGCGAGGCGGGACAGGTTTTTGAATGGGCCATCAACAATTGGTCTCAAGAAGTTCTTGTCGCGCCGGCGCCGTCGGTCGTTCACTATCACGGGGCGTTGCCCGGCCGGTTTCAATTGGAAACCGCTATTGCCGTTGACCCTCAATTTTGGCAAGCCGACGGTGTTCTATTTGAAATATACGCCACCCAACCCGGACAGCCGCCGGCTGCGCCTATTTTTTCTCAGGCGTTGCGCCCCCGCGAAAATCCTGATGACCGGCAATGGATTCCTGTTCAACTTGATTTATCGGCGTACGCCCAACAGCCTCTCGTTTTATCCTTTGTCACCAAACCCCAGGGCGCGCCCGGCTCGCGTGGCGGCTGGGCCAATCCCCTCCTGGTCAACGCCGAGCAATGGCAGTTGCTATATTACGGCCCCAACAGCATCTATGAAAATAAACAAGTTTTGCCGCGAGCCTGGGTTGTGCACCGGGTAACAACAGCCCCGCCCGGTAACCTGGCGGCGGTCAAGGCCCAACTGGCCCGGCCCGATTTTGACCCGGCGCTTGAGGCCGTTGTAGAAGGTCCCGCCCCGGCCATGCTTACTTCACCTTTGCCTGAAACTCCCGCGGCGGAGAAGGTCAATATTACCCGTTACCACCCTTCTCGGGTTGAGATTTCCGCCGAATTGGCGGAAGCCGGCCTGTTGATTTTATCGGATTTGTATTACCCCGGCTGGCAGGTGTACGTGGATGGTCAACTACGCTCGCTGTTGGCCGTTAATTTGGTAATGCGGGGAGTTTATCTTGAGCCGGGCCGGCATCAGGTGGTTTTTTCTTATGAGCCGCAGTCTTTCCGTTGGGGAATATATCTTGGCGTTGGCACGCTGGTGGGGATTGTGATAGCCCTGGTTGTGGCCGGCCTGTATAGGCACGCTCGCGCCAAACCGGCCCGGGAGAAAAATCCATAATGTATTGGCTTGTATTTATCTCGATTTTACTTTTAGGGCTGGGATTAATCGTTGGCGCTTTTTTGACCTATCGCCGCTGGTGGCCCTCTGAAACCCCGAAACGGCGTATTTTAGAAAATTTAACGCTGGGCCTCTTGGGCTTGTTTATCATTTTAATGATGGCCGAAATTTATTTTAAACTGTTTTTTGCCCAAACCGATGGCTACACTTTTGTTCTGGCGGCCCAAAACTGGCGCCAAAAGTACTGGCAGCCTATCAATTCGTTGGGGTATCGGGACCGGGAATGGACGCCTGAAGATGTTGCCGGCAAAACCAGGGTAATGGTTGTAGGCGACTCGTTTGTGGCCGGCACGGGCATCAAAAACTATGAAGACCGTTTTCCCAACCAACTGGCTAAATTGTTGGGGCCGGAATACGCGGTTTTTGTCGTGGCGTCGCCGGGCTGGTCCACTGAAAACGAAATCAAGGCCATGATTGACTACCCCCACGCCCCTGATATTTTGATTTTATCCTATTTTATCAACGACATTGAACAGGCGGCCTATAACCGGGGCTTTGAGCGGCCGGAGTTTGTGTCCAGGCCCACCGGAATTTGGGGCAGCCTGGTCAACAACTCTTACGCCTTGAATTTTCTCTACTGGCGTTGGTACCGTTTTACCCAACCGCCGCCCCGGCCCGATTATTTAACCTGGATCGCTTCTCTTTACCGGAATCCCGAATTATGGTGGCAGCATCGTCAAGAATTGTTCACCATTATCGAGGGCGCTCATGCCGAAAACATTCCTCTTTTGGTGGTGGTCTTTCCCAGCCTGGACGATGTTGAAAAAAGCCGTTCTATCACCCAAATTGTGGTTGATTTTTTTAGAGAACAAAACGTGCCGGTATTGGATATAAGCTCTCTTTTGGCCGGCCGGGATCCGGCTGAAACTACCACCAGTCCCCTTGATGCTCACCCCAATCAAGCAGTCAATCTGGAAATTGCCGGACAACTTTACCAAATGATCCGGGATATTAATAAATAGGGTGTGTTTCAAATCAGTTGAAGGAGTGCAGAATTCATTCTGCCTCTGCCAAAAAGCGGAATAAATTCCGCACTCCAGGGGT
>JAFGDY010000212.1 GCA_016931895.1 Anaerolineae bacterium | reverse complement strand
CCGCGACACAAGCACGCCGTCGCCAAAGTGGCTCATGCCTTCCTTGCCGTCGCCACGCAGCCAAAAGTCAACTTCACCGGCGCGGAAAAGTTCAAAATTAACTTTATGTCTCAGGTTGCCGTCGTCGGGGGTAAAGAAGAGGGTAAACTCGGTGAGCACCTGCTCGTCGTTATTTTCAGGGTCAGGGAAATCAAACTCGTACCAACCCGTGGAGTTGGGGGCCAGTTTGCCCTTGCTCAAGCCATCCGGCGACAACTCCGCCGGAGTGTAGGGGTCAATGCCTGCCTGATACGGAAAGTCCGGGTCGGGTTCAGCCACAACAGGCGGCGGCTCTGGCGTGGGCGGTTGTTCCGGTTCGCCCAATTCAGCCTGTTTGACATCGGCATTAAAAAGGTGGTAATCAATGGGGAAGTCGCTGTTGTTGACCACCTGAACGTAATAGGTTTTGGGGCCAAAAACCCAACCGGTCCAGATCAACTCGCCAGTTTCAGGATTACTATCTCGTTCAACCACACTGCCTGCGCCCAGGTTCGCCATTTTGCTGGTATCGCCATTGAAAAAGAACTGAATTTGATTCTCTTCAAAAATGTTCAAATTCACATACTCGATGGTGTAGGGTTGTTTGGGCGTAAAAACCAGGGTCAATGATTTTTCTATATCAACTGCTCGGCCATCTTTATCCGGCACAAACTTGAACCAGTGCTGCTCCAGCGGATCGAGATGCCCGCGATTGACTTCATCGTCAAGTACCACTGCGGCCGAGGGCGTACTACCACCGCCTCCTGCCGCCATTGAGATAGACGCCGTTAAAACAATTGCGGCTACCACAAACAGTAAGGCAATGCCCTTGACCAAATTGAGAAATTGTTTATTTTTGTAAGCCATGTTTTTATGAGCCATATTAGCCCTCCTTATATAAATGGGTTATAATAAAATTTCAATCTCAGACCGCTACCATTATATTACCAAACAGCCGCAAAGTCATTGGGTAATTTGGCATACGGTTTAAAATACATCGCAACATTATAGCACAACCAGGTATGGTTGCCAATAATTCTTAAGCTATTTGGCCTACACAAACCCAACGGGAACTAAGCGAATTGTATTAATAGTACCAATTTACCGGGTCATTAATCTCTCTTTAAGTTGACGTTTGGCGGCAAATGGGTTATAATTATTGCGTATAAAATAAACCGGCTTTAGTGGAATTATTCCCCTTCTCCCCTATCCTGAATACAATCTAGGAAAGATTGCGCCCAATCAGCGAGGCGTGTTTTTTTGTCTAAAGCCAATTGCAACTTGAGTTCTACTTATGGCGCAAGAACAGGATGAGGTCATCCTGACCCAATTTGAAGAATCGCTCTCAAAATCGGCGTTGTCGTCATCTACCATTGTCAATTATTTGGCGGATTTGCGCGTGTTTTTGCGCTGGGGCCGCCAAAAATTTGGCAATGAATTTTCACTGGGTGGCGCTAACCAGGAGCATATTCGGCTTTACCGGTATCACCTTACCCAAGAACTTCATCGCGCCGCAGCCACGGTGAACCGGCATCTGATGGCCCTTAGAAAATTTTTTGCTTTTGCCAGAGAAGTGGGCTTTACGCCCGCCAATCCCACCCAAGGCGTGGCTTTGGTGCAAAATAATGGGCAGGCCCCTTCTCGCCCCCTCTCTGAAGGCGAGGTTGAAAAATTATTCAAGGCCGCCGAAAACGGCGCCCGCGCCGGCCTGGTGCGGCGCGATCAGGCGATTTTACAATTAATGCTTCAAACCGGCTTGCGCGTTAGTGAAGTGGTTGACCTGCAAAAAAGCGACCTGATTTTTGACAATCCCGGCCTTCGCCTGAAGGTGGGTAACGGCCGGGATGAGACAACCCGGTACTTACCGATACGTAGTGAAGTTTGCAAAATGCTCAACGAATACCTGGCCATTCGCCCCCAAACCGCTCACACCAACCACGTTTTCCTCAGCCAAAAGGGACAGCCCGTTTCCGAACGCACCGTGCAGCGCATCATTAGCGATTGCGCCAAAACAGCCGGGCTGGCCGGAGTATCGGCGCAATCGCTGCGCCGCACCTTTGCGGTGCGCCTCCTGGCCGAAACCGGCAACCTGGATCTTGTTTCCAAACGGCTAGGGCATCAAAATAGTGCTATTACTGCCCAATATTTGGCAGTGCATGATGGTCAAGAAAATTAGAATTTAGAAAGTAGAGATTAAAAGTTAGCGCCGGACGCCCCACGTTACGCTAATTGTAACTGTTCAGGCATGTCATTTCGACCGAAGGGAGAAATCTCCTTAAAGCCGTTCCTTAAAAAGTAGATTTCTCGGCCCACAGCCTCGAAATGACATGGGGCTGAGTAGTAACCGCTAATTTTTAATTTCTAATTATTTATTTTCAGGAGGTTTACCTTGGAAGTAAAAGATTTCCGCGCCTTACGCATCAGTCTGGCTTCGCCAGAAGAAATTCTCGGCTGGTCTTATGGTGAAGTGACCAAACCGGAGACAATCAACTATCGTCGGCTGCGGCCGGAAAAAGACGGCCTCTTTTGCGAGGCGATTTTTGGCCCCACCAAAGATTGGCAATGTTATTGCGGCAAATACAAACAAGTGCGTTACAAGGGCATTGTTTGTGAAAAGTGCGGGGTTTTGGTAACCCGTTCGTCGGTGCGCCGCGAGCGAATGGGGCACATTGAACTGGCCGCGCCCGTGGCCCACATCTGGTACACCCGCCGCGTCCCTTCTTATATGGGGCTTTTGCTTGATATTTCTCGCCGCAATCTGGACCGCGTGCTTTACTTTGCCCATTACGTGATCACCAGGGTGGACGAACAGGCTCGCGCTCGTGCCCTGAAACGGCTGGACGACGAATTGAACCGCGAAGAAAAACGGCTGGAAGAAACTCGCCAGGAACGGGTAGACGAAATTCGGGGCAAAGCCGACGAAAGCATTGCCCGGCTGCGAGACGAAGAGCAAAAACTGGTGAACGCCGCCACCGAAAACCAGAATAAACTCATTGAAGCCGTGATGAAAGAAGCCCAACAACTGCAAAAACGGCTGGAAGATAAAACCGGCTCAACAGTGCGCGCGCCAATTGTATTTAGTGGCAGCGATGAAACCATTGTTGAAGCCGGAGAGACAATTGACCGCAAGCATCTTAAAGCTTTGAACGGCATGGTTGAGGCCCGGCTCAATGAAATCAAGGTTGAGAGCGACGAGGAACTCAGCCGCGAGCAAAACCGGATTTCCGCCGAAATTGACCGCCTGCGCCACATGGCCGACCAGGAAATAGAAGCCCTGGACGATGCCAATTCCGGGGAATTCAATAAATTTGCCGCCCAAATCCAGGAACAGCGCCAGGAACTGATGGGCATTCAGTCTATGCAATTTCTCAACGAAGCCCAATACCGTGACCTCTCGGACCGCTGGGGCAACGTTTTCAGCGCCGGTATGGGAGCCGAGGCATTGTACGAGATTTGCCAAGACCTTAACCTGGAAAAGATGATCAAAGAACTGCACACCCAAATTCGGGGGACGCGGTCCAAACAGCTCAAGAAAAAGGCCATCAAACGCCTGCGGGTGGTAGAAAATCTGCGCAAAAGCGGCAATCGCCCCGAATGGATGATCTTAACCGTGCTGCCCGTCATCCCCCCGGATTTACGGCCAATGGTTCAACTGGATGGCGGGCGCTTTGCCACCTCTGATTTGAACGATCTCTACCGCCGGGTCATCAACCGCAACAATCGCCTTAAGCGCCTGCTCGATCTATCTGCGCCCGACGTGATTGTGCGCAATGAAAAGCGCATGCTGCAAGAAGCGGTTGACTCGTTGATTGACAATAGCCGGCGGGGTAAGGCCGTTTCGTCGCGGGGACGCCGCCAGCTCAAGAGCCTGAGCGATATGCTCAAGGGCAAGCAGGGCCGCTTCCGCCGTAATTTGCTGGGCAAACGGGTGGACTACTCCGGCCGTTCCGTGATTGTGATCGGCCCGGAGTTGGAATTGCACCAATGCGGGTTGCCCAAGAGTATGGCCCTGGAATTGTTCCGGCCCTTTGTCATCCAAAAGCTGGTAGAGTATAACTACGCCAATAATGTTAAAGGGGCCAAACGCATTGTGGAGCAACGCCGGCCAGAAGTGTGGGAAGTGTTGGAAGAAGTCATCCAAACCCGGCCCATTTTGCTCAATCGCGCCCCCACCCTGCACCGGCTGGGCATTCAGGCTTTTGAGCCAATCCTGGTTGAGGGCAACGCTATTCAAATTCACCCGCTGGTTTGTTCCGCCTTTAACGCCGACTTTGACGGCGACCAGATGGCGGTGCATATTCCTCTCTCCCAAAAGGCGGTCAAAGAAGCCCGCGACCTGATGTTGGCCAGCCGCAACTTGCTGCTGCCCTCAAACGGCGAGCCGGTGGTTTCTCCCACCAAAGACATGGTGCTGGGGGTATACTATCTCACCCAGGCCGAAGACGGCCAAAAAGGCGAAGGCAAAATCTTCACCGATCTTGATGAAGTTATTCTGGCCTACTCCCTGGGTAAAGTGGCTTTGCACGCCAACATCAAACTACTGCATTACACGGCCACTTCTAAACGCACCAAACCCATTGAAACCACGGTGGGCCGCGCTATCTTTAACAGCGCCTTGCCCGAAAACCTACGCTATGTGAACAAAGTTTTAGACAAAGGCGCCTTAAAAGACCTGGTGGGCCTGAGTTACAACACCCTGGGCCTGGAAGCAACGGCCAAATTAGTAGACCAGATCAAATCTCTGGGCTTTAAGTATGCCACCCAATCCGGCACCACCATTTCCGTGTCCGACATCACGGTTCCTGAAGAAAAGAAAGAAATCCTGAACAAAGTAACCGAACAGGTGGCCAATACCGAGCAGCAATACCGGCGCGGTCTCATCACTGAAGAGGAACGCTATATCAAAACCGTGCAACTCTGGACTGAGGCCACCGACCAGGTAACAGAAGCCGTGCGCGCCTCAATTGACCCAAACAGCCCGGTAAAAATTATGGCCGACTCCGGAGCCACCAAAGGCGGTTTCCAACCTATCCGCCAGTTGGCCGGCATGCGCGGCTTAATGGCCGACCCCAGCGGGCGCATTATTGCCCTGCCCATTCGATCCAACTTCCGCGAAGGTTTGACCGCCCTGGAATACTTCATTTCCACGCACGGCGCGCGCAAAGGTTTGGCCGATACCGCCCTCCGTACCGCCGACGCCGGTTATCTGACCCGTCGCCTGGTAGACGTGTCCCAGGACGTAATTATCAACGAGCACGATTGTGGCACCAAAGTGGGTATCCCGGTTACTCAAGAGGATAGCTTCAGGTTGGGTGAAACTTTCAAAGAACGCCTGTTAGGCCGGGTGACGCTCAAAAAGATTGTGGACAAGGAAAGCGGCGAAGTACTGGTTGAAAAGAACCAACTGATTGGCGAAAAAGAGTACGACCAGATTGAAAAAGCCGGCCTGCAAGAAGTGATGGTCCGTTCGGCCCTGCAATGCCAACTTGAACACGGCATTTGCAGCCTGTGTTACGGCAGCGATATGGCCCGCGGCGGCCTGGTAGAAATTGGCGCCGCCGTAGGGATTATCGCCGCTCAATCCATTGGCGAGCCGGGCACGCAGTTGACCCTGCGCACCTTCCACACCGGCGGCGTGGCCGGCGTTGAGGATATTACGCACGGTCTGCCCCGCGTGCAGGAGCTGTTTGAAGCGCGGGCGCCCAAAGGTGAAGCCATTATCTCCGACCTTGATGGGCGGGTTGAACTGGTGGTCCGCGAAGACGGCAGCCGGGTTTTGAAAGTGGTTTCGTCTGAAATGCGCCGGGACGAATACGAAATCCCCGGCAATTGGGCCGTTTTGGTGGAAGACGGCGACGAAATAGCGGCCAAAACTCGCCTGGCCAAACGAGGCGACCAGGAAATTGTGGCCGAAACCGGCGGCAAAGTGCAACGCGATGGGTTCAAGATTACCATCCGCTGGAAATTCACTCAAGAAGAGGAGTACGAGATCGAGTCGGCGGCCCGCTTGCGGGTGAAAGATGGCAACAAGGTAACGGTGGGCCAACAACTGACGGAAGGCTCGCTCAACCCCAACCGCATCCTGCGCGTGCTGGGCCGGGAGGCGGCCCAGGTTTACCTGTTGGAGGAGGTGCAAAAAGTGTATCGCTCACAGGGCGTGCCCATCAACGATAAACACATCGAGGTTATCATCCGCCAGATGACCAACAAAGTGCGAATTGTGACCGGCGGCGATGGCGACTATCTGGCCGGCGAATTGCTCGACTATCAAAAATTCCAGGCCATCAACCAAGAGCTGATTGCGAAAGGCAAACGTCCGGCGGCAGGGCGGCCCATTTTGTTGGGTATCACCAAAGCCGCTCTCAGCACCGAGAGCTTCCTCTCGGCTTCCTCCTTCCAGCATACCATCAACGTGCTGGCCCAGGCGGCCATTGAGGGCAAACGAGATGACCTGTTTGGCCTGAAGGAAAACGTGATCCTGGGCAAACTGATCCCCGCCGGGACAGGCTACCTGCACTATCATGGCCAGGACGACGACAGCCAGACCGAGGGCGACAGCCTGGAACTGGTGGCCGAACTGGAGGAAGCAGCCGATCTGGCGTTTAGAGATGATGGGGATGGAACTGGTGAAGTAGCGGTGGATATATAACCGTTTTTATGCTAAATCTATAAGTTAGAAAGGAGGTGTGAATGCATTGAGCGTAGAG
The DNA here is from genome assembly GCA_016931895.1 of Anaerolineae bacterium. NCBI lineage: Bacteria > Bacillati > Chloroflexota > Anaerolineae > Anaerolineae bacterium. The sequence goes on along the minus strand of JAFGDY010000212.1, from coordinate 24,308 downwards.
CTAAGAGCAGGTGAATCTCAAGAATCTTTGTTAAAAAGATTCCGCAAAGAAATTGTAAAATCTCGCATTTTGAGCACTTATCGAAAGAAGCGATGGTATGTGTCAAAAAGCGAGCAGCGCCGGTTGGCCAAACAACGCGCCATCCGCAAAGCCCGTCGCAAGATGATTCGCCGGCAAAATCAGAATTTCTGATCAAGACTTAGGACCATTGACCAAGTCTCCGCGATTTTTCTCGTTCCCAAACTGGGTTTGGGTCCAAACAAGTTTGGGAGGTCCAAACAAATTTGGGAATGAGAAATAGATTTGACAAAAAAATCTCCACGATAGAGGGACCGTGGAGATTTTTATTTGAAGCCAGAGTTTTTAAGCCGCCGGGGCAGGCTCACGGGGAAAGTGGGCCATCCTCGTCTGAACCTATTATCTTTAAGCCGGAATCAACTTGCGGATCGCTGCCGGAATAACCTGCCCGGCCTCGATGTGGAAACGAATGAGGCGGCGACCATTTTCTTTGAGGGCGTGATAATCACCCTGGGCCTGGGCCGCCACCAGGGTGGCGAAGGTGTACTTTTCGCCGGGGATTTCAACGTCCGTGACCGGGGTGTGGGTGAGTTGAACAAAGAGGCCCTTGTTGCCGTCGCCTTTGTGTAATTGGCCGGTAGAGTGGAGGAAACGCGGCCCGTAGCCAACCGTAACCGCGGAGCGCAGGCCGTTACGCAGCCGCAGCCGCAATTCATTAAGCGCGGCGTCGGTGTCAGGGGTTTGCGGCAAGTAGGCCATAATAGCCACGTAATCACCAGGCCGGTAATGGGTCAAAAAGGCCTTCAGCGCTTCGGTCACGGTTTCGCCCATAGCCGGGCCGTAGGCATCAATGTCGTCGTAATCCAGGGTAGGGGTATCGGCGGGAAGGAAGCCGCTTTGTTCAAACTCGGTCATCAAGGCTTTGGCCTTGGCTTTGGCCGATTCCACGTTGGGCTGGTTAAAGGGGTTGATTTTTAGCGCGGCGCCGGCCGCGGCCGTGGCCATCTCCCAGCGGAAGAACTCCTGGCCCAGGTCTGCCAACTCATCCAACTGGATGGTGATCACCGGATGCCCGCCGGCCGCCAGCATGTCAACCTGGCCATCCAGGTCAACATTATCGTCACCGGCCAGGCGAAGGTAAACAAATACGCGGTCGTTGTTATAAAAGATTGGCTCGGCAATGGCTTCATCGGCTACGGGCAAAATACCAACGCCCTGCTTGCCGGTGCTCTCGGCAATGAGTTGCTCCATCCATACCCCAAAAGCGGCAATTTTGGGTGAGGCGAAGAAAGTTACTTTGTCCCGACCGGCCAGGGCCAACTCGCCCAGGGCCGCGCCCAGTTGCAGGCCGGGGTTTTGAGGGGCGTGATTGCGGCAGGCGTTGGCCATACTATTGGCCCGGCGCAAGAGTTTGGGCAGGTCAACGCCAATCAGCGCCGCCGGAACCAGGCCAAAATAGGTTAAGGCCGAATAACGCCCGCCCACTTCCGGCGGGGCCAGAAAAACCCGGTGGAATTTCTTTTCTTTGGCCAATTTTTCCAGGCCGGAGCCGGGGTCGGTGATGGCCACAAAGTTTTCGCCGGGGTTGGCTTTGACGGCACCAACAACCTGATAGAAATGTTTAAACAGAGAAAGTGTCTCCAGCGTGCCGCCCGATTTGCTGGAAACCAGAAAGAGCGTTTGGGCCGGATTAGCCAGGTTGGCTTTGACAGCTGAAATTTGGTCGGGGTTGGTGCTGTCCAGCACAATTAAAGGTAAACCATCCGCCTTGGCCCCAAACGTGGCCATATAAACCTCCGGGGCCAGGCTGCTACCGCCCATGCCCAACAAAACCACTGCTTTATAACCGACCGCTCTGATTTGGGCGGCAAAGGCCGCCACTTCATCGGCTTGAGCCAGCCTTTCCGGGCCAATCTCCAGCCAGCCCAGGCGATTGGCCAACTCTTTGGTTTGAGCCGCCTGTTCGGGATCGGCTATCCAGACCGTGCCGTCACGCTGCCAGATGCGGGCGGCAACGTTGGCGGCGTTCCAGGCTTTGAGGCGCACGTCCACCATGGCCTGGAAGTCGCCCAAATCCATGGCCATGGGGCTGACCTGTTGCGACACAATGGCTTCGCGTTTTTCTTCCAGGGCGTTTAAGAGTTGGACAAAAGAATCGGCAAAAGCGGCCACGCCATCGTCCTGCAATTTTTGGGTAGCGTCGTCGTAACTGATGTTAAACTCCTGGAGCCGGGCCAGCACGGCTTCGGCTTCAGTCAAATCTTCTGTTAGGCTGGGCCGAATCTGGCCGTGATCTTTGAGGCCCTGAATGGTGACCGGCGGCAGGGTATCCACCGTATCCGGGCCAATCAATTCTTCGGCGTATAACACGTCTCGATAAGCGGGATTTTTGGTGCTGGTGCTGGCCCATAACGGTCGCTGCACCCTGGCCCCTTTGGCGGCCAATTTTTGGAAACGTTCGCTGCCAAAGATTTCCTGAAATTTTTTGTAGGCAACTTTGGCGTTGGCAATGGCCATTTTGCCCTGCAATTTCTGCGCTTCCGGGTGGCCCGCTTGGGCCAGCAGTTTATCCAGGATGGTATCCACCCGGCTAACAAAGAACGAAGCCACCGAGGCCACCCGGCTCAAGTCGCCCCCTGCCGCAGCCAATTTCTCCAGGCCAGCGATGTAGGCGTTAGCTACCTCAACATAATTCTGGAGCGAAAACATCAAGGTAACGTTAACGTTGACCCCGGCCCCAATCACCTCGGTAATGGCCGGCAGACCGGCCTGGGTGGCCGGAATTTTAATCAACAAGTTGGGCCGGCCCACGGCGGCAAATAAACGTTTGGCCTCGGCAACGGTGCCCGCCGTATCGTCGGCCAAATCGGGCGATACCTCCAGGCTGACATAACCATCTTTGCCGTTGGTGCGTTCGTAAACCGGCTGCATCACCTCGGCGGCGTTTTGAATATCTTGAATGGCCAGGCTTTCGTACAAATCCTTGATCGGGATGGTGGGGTTTTGGGCCACAATCTCCTCAATTTGGGCATCGTAAGCTGCACTGCCGGCAATGGCTTTCTGAAAGATAGACGGGTTGGACGTGACCCCGACAATGTTGTCTTCCGCTACCATTCGCGCCAATTCGCCTTCAGTAATCAAACTGCGTTCAATGTTATCGTACCACAACGACTGGCCCAGTTCCGACATTTGTTTTAAGGCATTGTTTGACATGATGTGTGACTCCTCCATAGTTTAAAAGTATTGGTCGTAAAGCTCATTCCAAAGTTTAGAACGCATCACGGTAACGATATCCTCGTAATGATAATTCAGTTCCTCATTGGCCGCTAAGATAGCTAACCTGAGGATGTCGTCATCATAAGGTTTTTGGCCTATTTTGTTCATCTGTTGTTTTAAGGTACTCATGGTGATATTCAGTCGCCTGGTTCCCGGTTTTTTTGCCTTGAGGAAAGTAATGACTAAATCGGCCAGGCGAATAGCCAGCTCTTGTTGCTGTTTTTTGCCCATGGGGGTCACAGGTTGGGGCGAGTCCTGGAACTCGAAATAGATGCTATTGGCCAGGTGAGAACGCAGCCAGGCTTCCCAGGTTTTATCGGTGTTTTTTTTGTAAAACCTGGACTCCGGGATCCGGTCGTAGTCGTCGTAATCGTCATCCTCATCTTCGTAAAAGTCGTCTTCGTCGGCGCCAAACGGCAGTAAGGAACTCAAAAAGTTGCGCCAAAAGGCCACGGCCACAACGGCGGAAATGAGGGCCAACAGGGTTGTTTGGAACAAATCAAAAGGCAAAAATAGGGTCAACAACCAGCCCACCCCCAGCGAAAAACCCAAAACAAGGGCCATACTAACCAACGTTATCGCCAAAATTAACAGCAAGACTCCAATGATAATGATGAGGCGTAAGAAGAAATTCATCGCTCCTCCATATCCTTAAAATAGAAGTGCTGCAAAGTATACCACAATCCAGTTAAAAGGTTTAATCACGCCTTAATCCATTTGACGTAAACTAAGGTTTACGACTACTCACACAAACAGGATCAGCACCTAACAAGCTTAATTCGTTTGATGTCAGGCTATCAACATGCTACAATACTCACCTGGATTATTAATCTTGCCTGCTTGAAAGAAGAGACTTCATGGCTCAATCAACCGGAATACCTTCCATAACAGTTGAGGCTCAAACGGCCCATAAAAAGACCAAATTCATTATCGGCGGGGTGGTTATTGCCCTGGCCGTTATTTATCTGATTTACTCCGGCATTCAACACAATGCCACTTACTTTTTAACCGTAGACGAATTGTACGCCAAAGACGATTTACAGTATAATCGGCCAGTTCGTGTCTCGGGCAAAGTGGACGGCGAAACGATTGACTTTAATCACCACGACCTGATTTTAACCTTTGACATTACCAGCGACAGCGGCAAACGGATGCATGTGATTTTCAATGGCCCCCAACCCGACCAGATGCGCCACCAGGCCGAAGCCATTTTGGAAGGCCAATACGACGGCCAGATTTTTACGGCCCACTCTCTCTTGCTCAAATGCCCCAGCCGCTACGAAGAAAACGGCATTGAAGAAGTGCAGCAGGTAGAAGCGGTCAGATAGGGTGGCTGGTGTCAAGGGCCAGGCTTCACGTTATAGATCAATCAGTTCCATAAAAATTAGGGAGACTCTATGCCCCATCTTGGATACATAGCCACCACACTGGCTTTTGCCCTGGCTATTTACGCCGCAGTGGTGGCCGTGGTTGGCGCGCAGCGGCGCATCCCCGAGTTGATCACCAGCGCCCGCAATGCCGCTTTTGGCGTGACCGGGCTGGTGACGATTGCCGTCATCATTATCGAATATCTCCTGATCACGGGCCATTACCAGACCAGGTATGTTTATGAAGTCAGCAATAAGGCCGCTCCCATCTTCTATCGGATGACGGCCCTGTGGGGCGGGCAGGATGGCTCGTTGTTGTTCTGGTCGTGGTTGATGTCTATTTTTGCCACGGCGGTGCTGCTCAAAAAGTGGGGCTCCATGCGCGTTCTGATGCCTTACGTGCTGGCTGTCACCCAAATCACCCTGGCTTTTTTCATTGGCCTGGTAGTATTTGTGGCCAACCCATTTGAGCAATTACCCTTTTTCCCGCCCGACGGCGCCGGCCTCAATCCGCTGCTGCGCCATTGGGGCATGATTATTCACCCGCCCATGTTGTACCTCGGCTTTGTCGGTTTTGTCATTCCCTATGCCTTTGCCATTGCCGCCTTGATTACGCGCCAAACCGGCGATTTGTGGATCCGCGCCACCCGCCGCTGGTCGCTGACCGCCTGGCTGTTCCTTAGCCTGGGGCTATTACTGGGCGGCCGGTGGGCCTACGATGTACTGGGCTGGGGTGGTTACTGGGGTTGGGACCCGGTGGAAAACGCTTCGCTGGTGCCGTGGCTGATTGCCACGCCCTTTTTGCACTCGGTGGTGATGCAAGAAAATAGAGGCATGCTCAAACGCTGGAATATGGCCCTGATCATCCTCACCTTTTTGCTGGTTATCTGGGGTACGTTTACCACCCGCTCCGGCGTGATCTCCTCGGTGCATAGTTTTGCCCAAAGCGCCATTGGGCCGCTGTTTTTTGGTTTTATTGCCATCATGTTCGTCGCGTCCTTTATATTGTATGTACTCCGCTGGGACAATCTAAAATCGGACAACGAATTGGATGCCTTCATCTCCCGCGAAGCCGTCTTTTTGCTGAACAATCTGCTGTTTACCGGCCTGGCCTTTATTGTGTGGTGGGGCAGTAATTTTCCATTATTTTCAGAAGCCCTGATGGATGAAAAAATCGTGGTTGGCCCGCCCTTTTTTGAAAAAACTACCGCACCGCTGTGGGCGGCCATTGTGGTTTTAATGGGCATTGCCCCCCTGGTCCCCTGGCGCAAAGCCTCGCTCAAAAAAATTGGCGATTCGTTGCTCTGGCCCGCAGCGGTGAGCGTTGCGGTGATGGCGCTGTCATACACCGTTGGCAGCATCAAAATTTTTGGCGCGGTGTTAGGTTTTGGTTTTTGCGCCTTTACCCTGGCCGCCACCCTGATTGAATACGGGCGCGGCGTCAGCGCCCGCCACCACAGCCGGGGCGAACCTTATCCGGTAGCCCTGGCTCGACTGGTGGCCCGCCATCGCCGCCGGTATGGCGGATACTTGATCCACATCGCCATTATTTTGATTGCCCTGGGCGTTGTCGGCAGCCGTTTTTACCAGGTTGAGTCGCAACGCAACCTGGCCATTGGCCAAAGTATGGCCATCAGCAGTGAAATGGTGGGAACCTACGAAATCACGTATCATGGCCTGCGCCAGGGACCCAGCCCCGACGACCGGCTCATCACCGAGGCCATATTAACGGTTACGCACAACGGCAAACCCGTTGGCGAACTTGGCCCCACCCGCGAATTTTTTGTGGTCCAGCAGCAGCCGATGACCATTCCCGACAAACGCAGCACCCTGGCCGATGACCTGTACGTGATCCTGGCCGGTTGGGAAGGCGCCGGCGAAACCGCCACTTTTAAAGCCTACATCAATCCCCTGATCAATTGGTTGTGGATTGGCGGAGGCGTGTTGATTTTGGGAACCCTGGTTGCCGCCTGGCCCAATCCGCAGGCACGGCCCCAACGAATCGCCCGCCCGGCGGCCATCCCCGGCGGGGTCGCAGCCGCAAAATAGAGATGAAATGAACCGACTAAAAAATTTCCTAAAGTTCATCATCACTATCGCCATCACTACTTCCTTACTCCTTACTTCCTCCTTCCTTTTGCCCCCTTTCGCCCAAGCCCAAGAAGAACCTGACTTTGATCGCATCAACGATATTGCCAAAAAACTCAACTGCCCCACCTGCACCGGCATCAATCTGTCCGACTGCCGCACCCAAACCTGCGAACAGTGGCGCAATCAAATTGATGAATTGGTGAGCGAGGGTTATAGCGAGCAGGAAGTGCTGGATTACTTTTCCGCCCGCTACGGCGACCAGGTATTACAAGAGCCGCCCCGGCGCGGCTTCTCGTTGGCCTTGTGGGTCTTGCCCGCCATCGCCTTGGCCGCCGGGGGGATTTGGTTGGTCAACACTTTGCGCGGTTGGCGTAAGCAGCAACCCGGTGCCGTGGCTACAACAACCCCTCATTCAACCAAGCCTACCCCGCCTGCCCTCCCCGCCGACTATTTGAGTTTGGTAGAAAAAGATTTGGAACGCGACGAGACGTAAGCTATGACTGAAACCTCTGCCTCAAAATCGTCCACCGGCCGGCCGGTGGTTATGGCCGTTGGCCTGCTGCTTCTATTTGGTTTTTTGGCCATTGTGGCCCTCAACCTGCGCCATACCAAATCCACCGATTTAGCGGGACGTCAAGCGCCGGATTTCACCCTGACCCTGTTTGACCAATTTGCGGAAGAAAAAATTACCCTATCCGATCTGCGAGGCCAGGTGGTGCTCATTAATTTTTGGGCCAGTTGGTGCGTGGAATGTTACAAAGAGGCCGACCTGCTGGAACAGGCCTGGCGCGATTATCAGGATCAGGGCGTTGTTTTCATTGGGATAGATCATCTTGACACACCCCAAGAGGGCCTGGCTTACATGGAAAAATACGGCATTACCTATCCCTCCGGGCCTGACCTGGGCGACAAAATCTCCCAAGATTACGCCATTACCGGCGTCCCGGAAACGTTCATCATAGATAAAAACGGCAATATTGCCCACGTGCAAATTGGCCCCATTAACAAAGCCCAACTCTACGGCCTGCTGGATAAATTGCTCATCCAACCTCAACCTCAACCCTCCCGGAGTTAATTTATGGACATCCTGACCTTGCTCATCACTTTAATCCTGGTTGGCGGCATGCTGGCCCTGGTGCTTTACCCCCTGTGGTCACAAACGCGCCCCGCCAATATTGACTATTCAGGCCGCACCCTGGCCGAAGACGAGGCCCGCTACCAGGCAGTCCTGGCCGCTATCAGAGATTTGATGTTCGATTATGAAATGGGCAAAGTGTCTAGAGAGGACTATGACACCCTACTGCCCCAAACCAAGCTGGAAGCCGCCCGGATCCGGCAACAAATTGATTTGAAGCGCGGGACGGCTGCGCCTGAAATTGACCCCGCCCTTGACGCCGAGATCGAAGCGCTCATTGCCACCTTCAAAGGGAGTCACCTGAACGATAACGAAACCCTACAACAAGAAGTTGACGCCGAAATCCAGACTCTCAAAAACATCCCCCTCAAGGCCCAGACCGGCCAACCGGCCTGTCCCTCTTGCGGCCAGGCCCTTGTGGTTGGCGATACTTTTTGCAGCGGCTGCGGCCAAGCTCTGGCCAACTTTTCCGCCAAAATCGCTAAAAACACCTGCCCTCACTGCCACCATCCCCTTCAACCCGGCGATGCGTATTGCCCTAAATGTGGTATGGTTGTAAATAGTGATCTGGCTATACGAAACCAGGAAATCATCCAAACGGCAGGCAACTAATGATCCCCCAAATAAGAAAGACCAGAAATCTGAATTCAGCTCTCTCCTCCCTCCTCTCTCTTCTCCTTTTACTTTTACTCCTGTTTGCGCTTCCCCTCACCGCCTATGCCCAGGAGCCTGCCCCCTCCACACCGGAGCGAAACGGCGTATTGACCGGACAGGTCATCAACGGCACCACCGGCCAACCCCAGGGCGACCTTGAGGTCACCCTGCATGGCATTCAAAACAATGTCGAAGTGCTGGTCATAACCGCCCAGGCCGGCAGCCAGGGCCGCTATACCTTTGAAAATCTGCCCACCGACCATAACATTTTTTACGTCCTGGAAGGTCAATATCAAAACATCCGTTACTTGAGCGATGGGCCGGGTGTTTTTACCCCCAGCAGTACCGAAACCACGCTCGATTTGCAGGTTTATGAAACCACCCCCAGCGCCGAGGCCATCAGCATTGGCCAGATGCACTATATATTAACTTTTATCCCCGCTGCCGTAAATGTGGCCCAAATTTTTGTTGTCAATAACCAGGGCGACCGCACCTACACGGGGCAGAACGGCCAAACCTTTACCTTTGCCCTGCCCGACAATGCCACCAACATCCTGTTCCAGGAGGACTCGCCGGGCGCTCGTTTTAGCAAAACCTCGGACGGATACGCCGACACCGCGCCTATTCCCCCGGGGACAGGGAATTTTACCGTGATAGCCCGGTATGATCTTCCTTTTACTGACGACGCGCTGACCATCAAAGTCCCCATTCCGGCCGCCGTGGCCGCGTTGAACGTGCTGCTGCACCAACAGGGAGCCACCCTCACCAGCAAGCAACTGCAATTCATCGAAACCCGCCAGATTCAGGGCGAAAGCTACGCCCTTTTTAGCGGCGGCGGTTTGGGTCAGGGCAACACCCTGACCCTGCAATTAAACAATCTGGATTACCTTGATTTGACCGGCGTTCCCGGCGCAAGTCCTGCCGCCCCCGGCAGTCAAATTGATCAAAACCTGCTCCGCTGGCTTATCCTGGGCCTGGGCATCGTGGCCATTATTGTGGGCGGGGTTATTTACCCGTTCATCCGCCCCCAACTGGCGCATCCGGCCGCGCTTGATTATAATGACCCACAGGCCCGGCGTGAGAAATTGTTATTAACGCTGGCCCGGCTGGATGAAGCCTTTGCCGCCGGCGAGCTTGACGAAACGGTTTACCGTCAAGCCAGGACCGGGTACAAAGCCGAGCTGGCCAAAACAATGGAGTGAGGGAATGAGTTATGTCCAATGGCAAACTGTGGACAGAACGTGACCGTTTTGGCAACGAAATTTACTTGACTCGGGAACGTTGGGCGCAGATCATTCATTCTGATAATCATCCAGAAGTCGAACCTTTTTTGGATTATGTAGCAGAGACAATTCGGCTGGGGCGTCGCCGTTAAGACCATTACGACCCAAATGGCTACCAGTATTTCCAAACCTATCCCGGTTTACCGAATGGCAATACCCACCTGGTGGTCTGTGTTCGTTTTTGTTGGCCCACTTATCCAGACGGCACGGTACATGAAGAAAAGTTTGTAACAACGGCCTACTTCCAGGTATTTTAAGGAGTGCATGATGAATGAGATAAAAATCAACTATGATGAAGAGGCTGACGTGCTTTATGTTTCTTTTGGGCAAAGCGAGCATGTGACCGGCGTTGAACTGGCAGATAATATTCTCTTACGGTTAGATACCGGCAAAACATCCCACCCCACCCCCCGAGCAATTGGCTTAACCTTTATCAGTTTTGCCGGAATGATGACCCAATATAGAGACAAACCATTGCATGTTCCCCTGGCCAACCTCCGAAATCTGCCGGAAGATATTTGGCAAGCAGTTCTGGCCGTAACAACAACTCCACCTGTCAGTGACTTTCTGGCGATTGAGTTATCGCTTTCGCCCCAAGTCCCTCCTTTGCCGGAACGAGTGGCCGCATAATCACATAGACTGCATCACCATGATCAAACTCCACAAACTCAGCAAAACTTTTGGCCACCGCGTGGTGCTGCGGGGCATAGACCTGATCATCGCTGAAGGCGATTTTGTAACGCTGCTGGGCGCCAACGGGGCCGGAAAAACCACATTGCTGCGCCTGGTGGCCAGCCTCAGCAAACCCACCGCCGGGGACATTTTTATCAACGGCTATCGCCTGGCCGACGCCGCCAGCCAATTGCGCCGTTTTATTGGCCTGGTTTCCCACAATACCCTGCTCTACGACGACCTGACCGCCGCGCAAAACTTGCGTTTTTACGCCCGCATGTACGACATACCGGAGGCGTCCCAACGTATTGAAACCGTTTTAAATCAAGTGGGCCTGTGGGGCCGCCACAACGACCCGGTGCGCACCTACTCGCGGGGCATGCAGCAGCGGTTGGCCATTGCCCGCGCCATTTTGCCTAACCCGCCCATCCTGCTGCTCGACGAACCCGACACCGGCCTGGACCAGCACGCGGCGGATATGTTGGGCCACCTGCTCAGCGCCGTCGGCGTTAGCCGGCGGACCATTTTAATGACCACGCACAACCTGGAGCGAGGGCTGTCCCTGGGCAAACGGGTCGCCATTCTGGCCAGGGGCAAAATCGTCTACGATGTCCGGCGGCAGGATGTTGGCGTGGCCGAACTGCGGGAGCAGTACCACAAATATATCACGGATCATGGTCGAATCAGCTAATTCCCTGGACAGCACCACCCCTATCTTGCCGACTTTGCCGCACCGTTTGGGGGGCTATTTACGCAAAGTGCTGGCCATTGTGGGCAAAGACATCACCACCGAACTGCGCACCAAAGAAATGGTGGGGGCGATGTTTGTTTTTTCGCTGCTGATTCTCTTTATTTTCAACTTTGCTTTTGACCTGCGGGCGGACAATGTCCAAACCCTGGCCCCCGGTGTATTGTGGATTGCTATCACCTTTGCCGGGATGTTGGGCCTCAGTCGCAGCTTTATTCTGGAACGGGACCGGGGAGTACTAGACGGCCTGCTGCTGGCCCCTGTTGACCGCAGCGCCATTTACTTTGGCAAAATGATCGGCAACGTGCTCTTTATCAGTTTTGTGGAAATCATCATTTTGCCTTTTTTTATCATCCTCTTTAATCAACCATTGGCCATCATACCCCAATTGGGGGGCGTCATCATTTTAGGCACCATTGGTTTTGCCGGCGTGGGCACGCTTTTTTCGGCTATGGCCGTGCATACCCGCGCCCGCGAGGTATTGCTGCCCATTATGCTTTTCCCGGTCATCATCCCCGTGATGCTGGCCGCGGTGCGTTTGACTGCGGGCATTTTGGATAACCTCCCCTTTGCCGACATTCAGCACTGGCTGGCTCTGTTGGTGGTGTTTGACCTTGTTTTTATTGCGGCTTCGTTTGTTTTGTTTGAATTTGTGGTGGAGGAATAGAAGGCGCGGAAAGTAAGGCCGCGCGGCCGGTGGCCCCGGCTATGGGTTGAGCCAATGCCGGCCAAAACCGGGCCTGCGTTGGGTAGTGGAACAAATCGGAAAAGGAAAAAATTGTGGGAATAGCAGCCGATATTGCCATTATTGTGGTAGCCGGATTAATTGGCGGCATCATTGCCCAACAATTGAGGCAACCCTTGATCCTGGGCTATATTTTGGCCGGGATAATGGTTGGCCCGTTTACGGGCGGGATAACCGTATCCAATACCCACGATATTGAATTATTGGCCGAGATAGGCGTTGCCCTTTTGCTTTTTGCCGTAGGCTTGGAATTCTCCTTAAAAGAGTTAAGGCCCGTTCGTTATATTGCCTTGATCGGTACTCCCATCCAAATTTTGCTTGTCATCGTCCTGGGCTTTGGCATTGGGCAACTTTTGGGCTGGGCATGGCTCAACGCGCTTTGGTTTGGGGGAATGATCGCCTTGTCCAGCACAATGGTCACTCTGAAAACGTTGATGAGCCAGGGACAAATGGGCACTCTTTCCAGCCGGGTGATGGTGGGGATGTTGCTTGTTCAAGACCTGGCCGTGGTACCGCTCATAATCATTTTGCCCCAATTGGATAAACCGGGCGCGGGATTGCCCGCGCTGGGCCTGGCAGCCTTAAAGGCCGCCCTGTTTCTGTTTTTGATGGTATTTGTGGGCACTCGCGTGCTTCCTCGCGTGCTGGCTTACATTGCCGGTTGGAACTCAAGAGAGTTATTTTTATTGGCTATCACGGCTATCGGTTTAGGGATTGGTTACGCCACCTACCTGTTTGGATTGTCGTTTGCCTTTGGCGCGTTTGTAGCCGGAATGGTGTTAAGTGAATCGGATTACGGCCATCAAGCCCTCAGCGATATTATTCCTGTGCGAGATCTGTTTGGATTGCTCTTTTTTGTTTCGGTGGGAATGCTGTTAGACCCTGTCTTTCTGCTGGAAAATTGGAGTACCATATTGGTAGTGATGCTTCTGGTGGCCGTGGGCAAAGGCTTGATTTTTGGGGCCTTGAGCAAGATTTTTAATTATGGCAACATTGTTCCGCTGGCGGTAGGGTTGGGACTATTTCAGGTAGGGGAATTCTCCTTTGTGTTAGCCCAGGTAGGCATTGGCGCCAACTCAATCAGCAACAACCTCTATGCCCTCATCCTAACCACGGCCATTGTGACCATGGCCTTAACTCCCCTAGTGTCAGGGTTGACCACGCCCCTGTATGCCTTGCGCAAACGTTGGTTTGGGCGGGAGCCGTTACAAACCCTCAATCTGCCCGAAGCCGGCTTGTGCGACCATGTGGTGATAGCCGGTGGGGGCCGGGTGGGGCAGTATGTGGCCCAAGTTCTACAGCGTTTAGACCTGGCCTTTGTTATTATTGAAATAAATCATCAAAGAGTGATCCAAGCCAAAGACAATGATTTTCCTATAATTTATGGCGACGCCAGTCAAAACGTAGTTTTGGAGGCGGCCAAGATTAAGCAAGCCTGCCTTGTTCTCGTCACCACTCCGGCCATTATTGTCACTCAAATCATTGTTGATCAGGTGCGCCGCTCAAATCCAACCGTGCACATTGTGGCCCGGGCGGAAGGGATCGAGCAAATGCAGGTTCTGCGCGAACTCGGTGTTTATGAGGTTGTCCAACCGGAATTTGAAGCCGGTCTGGAAATCACCCGGCAAACATTACTCCATTTGCATATTCCCGCCACCGACATTCAAAGATTTACCGACACCATCCGCCGCGAACTATATGCCCCCCTTTATCATACCCACGACGAATATCAAACTATCGCTCAACTCCAAAATGTTTCGCACTTGTTAGAAGTAAGCTGGGTCAGGCTGCCTGCCCACAGTCCCCTGGTTGGGCGTACTATCGGGGAGCTAAAAATTCGGAGCGAGACCGGCGTTTCTGTGGTTAGCGTGATGCGCGATGGCACATTGCAGCCCAACCCCAACGCCGACTATCAATTTGCCGTTGGGGATTTGGTGGCCGTGATGGGGAATTTTGAACAATTGGCCGCCTTTCAAACAATGGCTACTCCTACGTAAATCTAAACAGGTGTTGCTTGAAAGTGAGAGTAAAACTATGCCTATTATTTTTTCTTCAGCGCTCACTAAAAAATACATTGTGCAGACCAGATACAAATCTGGTGTGTGGAAAGAGCATGCCTCTTTTAGAAGCCTGGCACAAGCCAAACAGGCTATTCAGCAGCTAAAACGTCAAAATTCTGAAATTGAATCTCGTATTTTGAATCGCTTTACCAGGCAGGTCGTCAAATTTTAGGTTTTCAGATAAATTGGGTATTTGTGGTTTATCCTTGCGATCTGTCAGAGGAGAAAATAATTGGCTCAAACAACACTTCCTGAACAACAGGAAAAAACGCCGGACGGTTTCAACTGGGGGGCGCTGCTGACCATTGCGTGCGCTGTGTTGATGCTGGCCGCCCTGTATTTGGCCCTGGTCTGGGCGCCGGATGCGGCCAATCTCGCCTCGCCGGCCGAGCGGTACGCCCAGCGCATTTTTTACTTCCACGTGCCCGCGGCGTGGATTGGGTTCCTGGCCTTTATTGTGGCCGCGGCGGCCGCCGTACTTTATCTCAGCACCCGCAAGCAAAAATGGGATATGTGGGAGTTGGCCTCGGTGGAAATTGGGCTGGCCTTTTTTACCATGGTCATTGTCAGCGGCTCCATCTGGGCCAAACCCACCTGGAATGTTTGGTGGACGTGGGACCCTCGTTTGACCATCTCGGCCATTGGCTGGCTGCTTTACCTGGGCTATCTGATGCTGCGTGGGGCCATTGACCACCCGGAGCGCCAGGCTCGTTTTGCCGCCGTTTACGCCATTATGGCGGCGGTTTCCGTGCCCCTCAACTGGCTGGCCATCCGCTGGTGGCGCACCATTCACCCGGCCGTGGTGGCGGCCAACCAGAGCCAGGAAGCCCAGGGCGGTTTTGGCATGTCGCCCAATATCCGCGCCACCCTGCTGTTCTGCCTCTTTGCCTTTACCGTTTTTTACCTCACCTTGATGTACCACCGAATTAAGCTGGAAAGTCTAAAACGGCGGGTGGAGACGTTGAAGCAGGAAATGTATTATCAATGAGGCCTATTGTTCAAAAGAATACCTTAACCAAGATAGCCTGCCCAAAGTAGGGAGATGGTGAAAAAACCAGGATAAACGATATGTATTCAAAACCCAAAATTAAGTGGTTTGAACAAATCCCCAAAGTTGAACTCCATTTGCACCTGGAAGGGGCCATTCCCCACCAGGCCCTGTGGGCACTGGTGCAGAAGTATGGCGGAGACCCCCTGGCGCCGGACCTGGCCGCGCTTAAACAACGCTTTGCCTACAAAGATTTTCCCCACTTCATTGATACCTGGGTCTGGAAAAACCAATTTCTGCGCGAGTATGAGGATTTTACCTTTATCGCCGCCGCCGTCGCCCGGGACCTGGCCCGCCAAAACATCCGGTACGTGGAGGCGTTCTACTCTCCACCGGATTTTGCCCGGCACGGTTTGGAAACGCAAAAATTAACCGAGGCCATCCGGGCCGGCCTGGCCCAGGTGCCGGAGATTCAGGTGGCGCTGGTGGCCGACCTGGTGCGGGACTTTGGCCCGGAAAGAGCAGCCCTCACCCTGGCCGAGCTGCATGAGGCGCAAGCTTTGGGCGTGGTCGGCATTGGCATTGGCGGCTCGGAGCAAGATTTTCCGCCGGAACCATTTGCCGATGTTTTCCAAGAAGCCAGACGTTTGGGCTTTCACACCAGCGCCCACGCCGGCGAAGCAGCCGGCGCGGCCAGCATTTGGGGCGCCATCCGCAGTTTGCAGGCGGAACGCATTGGCCACGGCACCCGGGCCCAAGAGGATGACCGTCTGCTCGATTACCTGGCCGAACACCGAATTCCGTTGGAAATGTGCCCCCTGTCTAACGTGCGCACCAAAGTGGTTAATTCCATCAAGGCACATCCTATCCGGCGCTACTTTGAGCATGGCCTGCTGGTGACGGTCAATACCGATGACCCCCAGATGTTTGGCAATTCCTTGTCCCAAGAATTCTGGCTGCTGGAAACAAAACTGGGCTTTTCTCACGCCGAGATCCAAACCCTGATTTTGCAAGCCATCCAGTCCGCGTGGCTGCCCGCCGCCAAAAAACAACAGCTTAATGACACATTTTGCCGGGACCCGGCCTGGCAGTTGACAACATGAAACCAATCCATTTCATCGTTATGGAAAAGCATTTGCTTTCCAAAAGTCAAAAGGAGGTATGATGCCTAAAATAGAAAAAGACGAAACAAGAGAAGAACGTATCTCAATGGAAGCCATTGTAGATGCGTATGGCCCGGAAGAACAGGCCATGGGCTGGTACTATTATCTCGACGACAAAATCCGCTTTCCCTTTACCGCCGCGTGCATCCAGGAGAGGCAAATCTCTCCTTTGAAAAAAGGCGAAAAGGTGAGGGTTCTGCAAATGGCTACCGAAGACGAATGTTTGCGGGAGATGTTTGTGAAAGTAGAGTGGGCGGAACGCGCTTTTGGCGTGCCCCTGGCCCAACTCAAACCCATTGACGTTGATGAGGAAACGGAAGAGGCCATAACCGATTGGCATTACTGGGTAGCCAGGGGTTATGAGTTTTAGATAATGGAGGAGGCCCATGATTTATCTGGCCGCAGGTTACACCGTTTTTTGGATTGTGTCTTTTGTGTTAATCTATAGTATGATTAGCCGCCAACGAAATTTGGAAAAAGAGCTAAAAACGTTGGAACAACTCGCGCAACGCGAGCAAGGTCAAAAATAGAGTAAGCGCCACGCGCCACTGCCAGAACTTGGCAAATTTGTTATTTTCAGGAGAGGATAAATGCAAGTAGATTTTAAGTATGGCTGTAACCCCCATCAAACCCCGGCCTGGATGCTGATTGAGCAAGAACCGGCCCCGTTACAGGTACTCAACGGCAAACCGGGCTACATCAATATGCTCGACGCCCTGGGCGCGTGGCAATTGGTCCGCGAGTGCCGTGCGGCCACGGGCCAGGCCAGCGCGGCCTCGTTCAAACACACCAGCCCCGCCGGAGCCGCTATTGCCCGGCCTTTAACGGAGGCATTTTGCCGGTCGCAAATGCTGTCCCAGGTTGACCTCTCGCCGGTGGCTACCGCTTACGCCCGCGCTCGCGGGGGGGATCGGATGAGTTCCTTTGGCGATGCCGTAGCCGTGAGCGATCCGGTGGACGTGTCGCTGGCCAATTTGCTGGCCGCGGAAGTTTCAGACCTGCTGATCGCCCCGGCTTACGAGCCGGAAGCGCTGGAAATCCTCAAGGCCAAAAAGGGCGGCGGGTTTCTGGTGCTGCAAATTGACCCCGACTACGAGCCAAAAACAATAATGGACAACCGCGACGTATTTGGCTTTACCCTCCAGCAAAAAAGAAATACGGCGCAGCTCACGCCGGAACATTTTCAAAACGTGGTCAGCGCCAAAAAAGAAATTCCGGCGGATGTGCTGGAAACGCTTTTGGTGGGCACTATTGCCTTAAAATATACCCAATCAAATTCGGTGTGCGTGGCTTACGATGGGCAAGTGATTGGCATGGGCGCCGGGCAGCAGTCTCGCATTCACTGCACCCGCCTGGCCTGCGACAAGGCCGAAAAGTGGTTTTTGCAGCAGCACCCGCGCGTGCTGGATTTGCCGTTTAGAGAGGGGCTGAAAAAACCGGAAAAGGCCAACGTGGTTGACCAGTATCTGCTGTGGGAACAACTCTCCCAGCCGGAAGAGAAGGCCATGCTGGCCGGCCTGACCCAAACCCCGGCGACTATCCGCCGCGAAGAACGGCTGGCCTGGCTCAAAGACTTTGACGGGATTTGTCTCTGCTCCGACGCCTTCATCCCCTTCCGCGATAACATTGATCGCGCCAGTCGCAGTAACGTGCAATACGTGGCCCAGGCCGGCAATTCCTTGCGCGATGCCGAAGTGACCGCCGCGGCAGAGCAATACGGCATGGTGATGGTACACACGGGCATGCGGTATTTTTTGCACTGATCCGTTGGGCCGGTAAGAAATGCGTTAAAATTGCGTCGTATAATAAAGTAGGGCTTACGCACGTTCCAGGTGACAGTCACTTTGTAAGTGACTGTCACCTCTGGAACACATCAACGATTTGCGTAAGTCCTATAAGGGTTATTTTCAGAGGAGTTAAATAGTGGGAGTTGCTGCATCAGAAGCAGGGGGCCGGCGCAATGTAATGGGCCATGCTTTAATGTTCATTGCCGGCTTTACCCTGGTATTTGTGGTGTTTTTTGGCGCGCTGGCCGGGCTTATTTTTGGCGCATTGGGCCGGATGAACGCGCAAGAATGGCTGGTGATGGTAGGGGGGATTTTGCTGATTGTGCTGGGCATCCACATGGCGGGAACGCTCAAGTGGCTGGTCAAGCGTTTAGACCCAATGCCGTCGCTGCAAAAACCATTGGCCTGGGTTGACCAAAAACTGGACGAGTTGATTTTGCCGGAACGGCGCAAACAAGCCGGTTACGCCCAATCGCCCGGGCTTATTCGCTCGGCGGTGGTGGGAATGGCCTTTGCCGCCGGGTGGACGCCTTGCGTGGGGCCGCTTTTGGGAGCAATTTTAACTCTGGCCCTGAACGCTTCGATGAACGCCAGTCGGGCCGGAGCGGTGCTGCAATCAACCGCGCTGCTGTTTGCCTACTCAATGGGGCTGGCTATTCCTTTTCTGATCGTGGCCTGGATATTGAACAGAAGCAGTGGTTTTTTGCGCCGTTTGAATCGCCATGTTCACCTGATTGAGCTGATGAGCGCGGTTTTGCTGATTGGCATTGGCCTTTTACTGGTTTTTGGCACGCTGAGCGCCCTTAACCAATACTTCACTTTTCTGGGCGAACAGCCGGAATGGGTTTACCAACTGGAAACCTCTTTATCCAGCAGCGGGATTACCATACCCCTGGCTTTTGTGGCCGGGCTTCTTTCGTTTCTTTCGCCGTGCGTGCTGCCGCTGATTCCGGTATACCTGGGTTATTTGACCGGAGTGGCGGCGGTAAATTATGACAAGTAAGCCTATGAACGAACTGACCCAAACCCCGGCCGTTGGTGGCTTTCGGCGCGGGCTGGTGCTGTGGCTGCACTGGCGCATTTTGTGGCTATCCCAACATTGGTTGGCCGTTTTTAACACGTTTTTTTTGCTCTACGTAGGCTTGCCCTTTTTGGCCCCTGTTTTGCTGGCTAACGGTTATAGCGGCCCGGCGCATATCATCTATTCCGCCTACCAGATAACGTGTCACCAATTTCCCTCGCGGGCCTATTTTATTGAGGGCGAACAGGTGGCCCTCTGCCAACGAGATATTGCCATTTACGCCACCCTTTTAGGGGGAGGGCTAATCTTTAGTTTGATACGCCACCGGCTCAAACCACTGGCTTTGCGCTGGTACGTGTTTTTTCTGGTGCCCATTGCCCTGGATGCGGGTATGGCCATGGCCAGCGAATGGCTACAAGCGGGCATATCAATGATGGCTTTGTGGGCCATCGGATTCATTGCCATGGGCCTCACCAGTATCATTCTGCGCAGTCAAAACTACCTCACCTGGCACAGCTATCTGTTTTTTGCTTTTGGCCCCCTGGCCCTGCTTTATCTACATTTCTTTTTTCCCCACCAGAGCAATTTGCTCTTGCGTAATTTGACCGGTTTTATCCTGGGCGCGGGCACGGTTTGGTATCTTTACCCACCGCTAGAGGATAACTTCAGGGATATTCAGGCAGAGGTGACGGCCAAGTTGGCCAGGGCGTCAGCTTAAGCATAGACCCCTCGATGTTCCGGGGGCAGCATTTCGGCTATTTTCTGCATCATCAGCGTGGTCAACTCGCGGGGGACTTCGTGTTTGTAGGGCGGCGAACCGGCCAGCGTCGCTACATCCAACGGCTCGCCTATGCAAATGTGGATTTGTGTACGTTTCCAGCCGATGGCAAAATCCTGGGTGCCCCACACGGCGGTGGGGATAACCGGCACCTGATGCTCAAGGGCCAATTTAACCACGCCCACTTTCCCTCGCTTCAATTGAGCCGTACGGCCGCGGGTTCCTTCAGGATACATAAACAAAAGCTGGCCGGCGGCCAAAACCTGACCAGCCTGGCCCATGGCCCAGGTATCCCCCTCGCCCCGATTGACCGGGAAAGAGCCTAATTGCCGAATGGCCCAACCAAACAGGGGATTTTTATACAACTCTCTTTTGGCCATAAAATGAGGATGGCGCGGCAACGCCAGGCCGGTGTAAATTATGTCGTACAGGCTAAAATGATTGCTGGCCACAATCCCCGGCCCGGCGGGTGGGATATTTTCCAGGCCCGTACATTCAACCCGGGCCATTGCCCAAAATAGAGATTTTAGAACAGTTCTGGCAAAACGGGTGAAGCCTGTTTCGTAGTTGTACCAGGTTACTGTATCGCGCCAGTCAGATTTTTTGGCAGCCGATGGGGTTAAATCTGTCATACTTTTCTCAACTTCCTTTTGGCCGCAAACAGGCCAAAACCTGTTCGCTGTGGGTTTCAGGTTTGACTTTGCGGAAAATCGCCTCAATCCGGCCGTCAGGGCCGATGATGAAGGTGCTGCGCTCGACGCCCCAATATTTTTTGCCGTACATTGACTTTTCTACCCACACGCCGTATTTTTCGGCCACCTCGTGATTTTCGTCGGACAATAAGGTGAAGGGTAAGTTTTCTTTTGCTTTGAATTCGGCCTGGCGCGCAACCGGGTCGGGGCTGACGCCCAAAACCACTGCCTCAGCGGCTTGATATTGCGGGAAATCATCACGGATTCCCTGGGCCTGCACAGTTCAGCCGCCGGTCATTGCTTTGGGGAAAAAATAAAGCACTACCCGTTTGCCCCGCAAAGTGGACAATTTGACCGGAACGCCGGCGTCGTTCAATAGTTCAAAATCAGGGGCTAAATCATTTTGATTGAGCATTTTTACCTCCTTGAAATGATTCGGTGATTGTTTTTTTAAATGTAATTCTGAGGCCGTAGGCCGAAGAATCTCTTTAGAGCGTAACTTGGCCTTGCTGGCGTAACGCTCTAAAGAGATTCTTCCTATCTGTGGCCACCTGGGTTCATCTGCGGATCCCTTTGGGATGAGTCAATAACCAGGGCCAGGGATAAAAGGGCGGCCAGATAGCCCAGGTAGTTCTCGTTTAAAAACCGCGACATATAAAAAAAGGCAAACAGCAGCACCACATAGCCGTATAACATTGTGCCCATTGTATTATAACCACTCTGCCGCCAGAGCAACAATAACAGCAGGGGCGCAGCGACCGCCAGCTCGGTGAGCCAAAAGGGCCAGTAAGCCAGACGATCGGGCACTAATTGAAAGGCCAGAATAAAATTGCTCAAACCCCACCCCCGGATTTGGTAGGTTTGGGCAGCGGTGCCCGCGCTCCAGCGCCACACGTCGTCATACATGGCCTCCGGACTCCAGACAAACCAGGGGCCAATCACCAGGAGCATGGCCGCCAACGTGGGCCAGGCGCGTTGGATGAGGGTTTTTAGCAAAAACCACCATTGCCGGCGGGGAGGCAGGAAACGGTTGCCCCACGCATCGCGCAATAAAAACAGAAACCAGAAGGGGGCCAAAAACCAGGCGGTTGGTTTGCTGGCGCAGGCCAGGCCAAAGGCCAGCGAGCCAAGCCACATCCCCCATTTTTGACGTCCGGCCTGTTGCCCCCACTGCAATAGCCATAAGGCCAGAATAATCCAGAACAGGATGAAGGAGTCATTTTGCCCAAAAATAACGTCGCTGGCCAAAATGGGGTTGAGGCCCAGCAGCATCACGGCCAATAGTTTTTCCGGGCGAGTGGGGGCCAAAGTTTGGGTCAAAACCAGGGTCAGGGCAAAAAGCAATAGGTACACAAAACGCTGGTCAAACCAGCCCAGAAGGGCGTGACCGAACCAGTAAAAGGGCGTGGAAAAAACAAAGGTCCAGGGCAGGTAGGGATAATGATATAAGGCGGTGCGGAACTCGATGCCCCATGCGGCCATTGGCGTATTGAGATAATCTTCCAGGTAGGGGCTTTTGCCGGCCAGGAAATATTCTATGGTACTTTCGGTTTGAATTACGCCGCCGTCGTGGGTGTAGGCGGCGGGGCCGGTGATGTGCCGCAGGCCAATGAGCAGAAAGGTTCTGCCAAAAACCAGGATGAGCACAATGGCATAAATCAGCCCCAACTTAAGCCAATAGGTGGATCGTTTGCCTAAAAAGCTACGGCCGGCATCGGTGATGAAATACAGGGCGGTCAAACCGAAGGCAATACTAATCAGCACCAGCGTCACCGGGTCCGACAGCCAATCGGCCAACAGATCAAGGCTGGCGGTGGGCCACCAACCGCCCACCAGGCGGCGCACGTCCTCGTGGCGTTGGGGCAAGACGGTATCGGCCAGGGTGTCAATGCGCACCCGGGCAATGACCAGGATAAATAAAATCAGCACGTCCAACGATTTTTTCACGGCGTCTCTCTCAGCTGCGCATTATACCACCAGGCGGGCGATAGCGCAGAAACGGCAGCTTGTTTGATTTATAGGCCCAGAATGATGCTGGCCACGGTAAAATAAATGAATAAGCCGGTAGCGTCTACCAGCGTACTCATCACCGGCCCGGAAACAACGGTGGGGTCTATACCCAGCCGCTGCACCAATAGCGGCAAGAGCGAACCGGCGCTGGTGGCCCACACCACAATACACAAAACAGAGACCCCCACGGCCAGCGCCAGTTGAGCATCTTTCACCCACACTACGGCTAAAATAAACGCAATTACGGCCATGCCCAAACCCAGCACCAGGCCAATGCCAAACTCATGCAACCAGACCCGCCAGGCGTCACTCCATTCAACATCGCCAACGGCCATGGCCCGGATGATGGTCATAGTGGTTTGCGAACCGGCATTACCGCCGGTGCCAATAAGCAAGGGAATAAAAATGGCCAGGGCCACCACCGCCTCTAAGGTGCCCTGGAATAAAGCCATTACCCCGCCGGTTAAAGTAGCCGTAAAAAACAAAATCAGCAGCCAACCAATTCGTTTGCGAGTGATGGTCAAAACGCCGGTGTCCAGGTAGGCCCGGTCCAGGGGTTGCGCGCCGCCCAAACGTTGGATGTCTTCCGAGGCCTCGCTTTGCAGCACGTCAACCAGGTCGTCAATGGTGATGACCCCCAGCAGATAATGGTTTTCAGGGTCCACTACCGGCAGGGCCAGCAAGTCATAGCGCTGCATCAGTTCGGCGCAATGTTCCTGGTCTGTATCGGGGGTGACAAAAATCACATCCGGTTCCATAATTTCCAGGATGGTGGTTTTGGGACTGGCCACAATCAATTGGCGCAAGTTGACCATGCCCACCAATCGCTGTAAACGGTCGGTGACAAAGAGGTAGTAGATGGTTTCTTCGTCGGGGTGCCAGGCCCGGATGGCGGCAATAGATTGTTCCGCCGTCCAACGCCGCTGTAAGGCCAGGTAGGCGGAGGTCATCAGACCGCCGGCGGTATCATCGGGGTAGTCAATCAGAGGCTTGACCTTGTGCGCAGCTTCTAACCTGGCCAAAACGGCCAGAGCCTGCTCCGGGCGCAGGTCGTCTAATAAGTCAGCCGCTTCGTCCGGCTCCATCTCGTCCACAATCCGCACCAGGGTACTGAGCGGTAACTGCACGGCCAGTTCTGCGGCTTCCTCGTCGTAAAGCTCTTCAATGATATCTGCCGCATCAGCCGGATTTATTTGATGCAGCAGGGTGGCTTGTTGATCATCGTCCAGATCTGCAAAAATATCGGCCTGGTCGGCCGGGCGAAGGGCCTCGATGACAGACGAGGCAGTAGCGAGGTCGTTTCCTTCAAGCGCAGCGCGTATTTGCGAAAGTACATCATCAAGAACCAACTGCTCCATAGATCACCTCCGGTTCTGCTTCCCCGGAGACAATCAGCCTGCAAATTGCCAATCGGGGTTTATATTTGGGGGGTCAGCATGTAAAAAGGGGGCCAACGCCCCTGGCTATTGGGAACAGGGCCTAAATCGTCCAAATTATTATACCATCTGTTTTCAAGCTTAGGATGAAAACATTAATATTTTCTCAAGTCAAGCCAAAAATTAAGAGATATTTTACCCCGCATGGGGAAAACCATAAAACCCTAAGCCTTTAACACAATTCCGGCTGATTTTACCTCAACCATAAAATGGACACAAATGAGAGCATAAGCGGAGTGAAGATTTTAATAACCGGGCCATAAAGAATATAATATCTGGCAACATTTTGGGGATTAATAAACTCGACTTTTGCAGGAGAATAGGAAAGGGAAAAAAGGGATAAAAAAGGGGCAAAATAGTTGGGATTGAAGGGCTAGCAGTTGG
>JAFGDY010000211.1 GCA_016931895.1 Anaerolineae bacterium | reverse complement strand
CAAAGGCACGAACACGCCGCTCCAAGTTTCTGGCTCTGGCGCCTGCTACTTAACATAAATTCACCAACAGTATCATTATGTCGGTAACCGTAGGGACAGCGCCTTGTGCCTGTCCTCTGGGACGACCACAAGGGTACGCCCCTACATTGCCGGATTAATTTCTAAAAATTCATTAAAACCTTTAGGGGCTGCCTTCTGGATGGCCTGGTATGGTTGGTTTCTGGTTGACTTAACCGGCCAACTCCAATGCGGGTAAGGCCTGCGCGCGTTTGGCCGGGTGATTGAGGCCGTAACGCTGGATGGCTTCGTCCAGAATGCGATTGACCAATTTTTCATAACGCCAGCCCCCGGCGGTCGCTTCAAGGCACAGGTCAGAATAATGGGGGTTTAGGCCGGGCAAAGGATTGATTTCCAGGATGTAGGGTTTATTCTCATCGTTGGCGTCAAGCCGAAAATCAATGCGGGCCACGTCTAGGCAACCCATCACCCGAAACGTGGCCGCGGCCAGCCAGTTCAATTCCTCTATTTGCGCTTCGTTCAGGGGGGCCGGGCAGATGTAATGAAAGTCGTGGGCCATTTCTACCTTGATACGATTGGTGTAAAGGCCGGCCTCTTCCGGTGGGTAGGCACCCACGTCAACTTCCAGCGGTGGGAAAAAGTGCAGGCCCCGGATGATGCGCGGCGCGTCTTCATCTTCCGGCAGGCGGCGGGCGGCGGGTTTATCCAGATTGCCCACAATACCCACCGTCACTTCACGCCCTTCAATATATTGCTCAACCAGGACGGGCTGGTTGTAGCGTTCAAAAATGCGCTGGATTTGCCGGCGCAGGTGAGTTTCGTCGTGCACAATAGACTCCGCGCTCACGCCCATGCCGGTTCCTTCGCGGCTGGGTTTCACAAACAGAGGGAATGGCAGATTGTCGTCCAATGGTTCGTTCTCCCGTTCAAATACCTGAAAGACCGGGGTGGGCAGGCCGTGATAAGAGAGAACGCGTTTGGTCATTGGCTTATCCAGGGCCAGGGCCAGGGTGAGCACGCGGGAGCCGGTGTAGGGGATGCGCAGCATCTCTAACATGGCCGGTATTTGTGATTCCCGCGAGTCGCCAAAATGGCCCTCGCAGATGTTAAAACAAATGTCGGGCTTTACGGCCTGGATATTGTTGTAGAGGGTTGGGTCGCCCTCAAGAAAAACAACTTCGTGCCCGGCTCTTTCCAGGGCAATAGAGATGGCCTGGATGGTTTCCCAGGCGTCAAGATCATCCCACTGGTCGGGCGACATGCCGGGCCAGGTGGGAGCGTTCTGTTTTAAATTGGCTAATAAAGCCACTTTCATGGATTATCCTCCTCAAGGTATTTGTTCAGATAGCTCGGGTTATTTTTATTGTAGCGGATGGGTGTATAAAAAGTGTGGAAAAAGGGTATCAAGGTTGTGGTAAAGTAAACGGTTGTGTGGCATTTTTTTTACAACCCGCTCTGGCCCCTACCTGCTTGCCCCGACACAATACTGACCGGAAAAGGTTCGGCCACACTGCCGGGGTACAACGTGCGGTGGGGGAAGGGGATTTCGATGCCTTCTTGGTCAAACGCAACTTTGATTTCTATTTGTAGTTGATTCTTAATGGTCAGATACTCCTCGCGTTGGCCCCATACCGAAAATTGAATATTGATGGCCGAATCGCCAAAACCCTGAACAATGAACAGGGGCGGCGGCTCTTCCAGACAGAGCGGATTTTTATCGGCCACTGCCGCGAGGATTTGCTGCACCCTGGCTATGTCTTCTTTGTAAGCCACGCCAATTTGCAAATCAACTCGACGGATGGGAAATTTGGTCAGGGTGCTCACTTGCGTTTTAATAATGGTTTCATTGGGAATGCGGACGTAGGTGTTATCAAAGGTGCGCAATTTAATGGAGAGCAGATCAATGGATAGGACTTCGCCTACGGTTTGGTCAACTTTAATAAGGTCGCCAATCTGAAATGGTTTTTCCCCAATCAGAAACAGGCCGCTGATCAGATTCGACATAGAGGTTTGCGCGGCAAAACCAATAGCCACGGTCAGAATACCGGCTGCGCCAAGCAGAACGCCCAGGTTAAAACCTAACTCATATAGCCCCCAGATGCCAAACAAAATCAGCACCAGATAGGAGGCTCCCCGTTGGGCCAGCATGGCCAGGTGCGGGCTGGCGGAGTCGCTGAAGAGATGCCGGACCATCCGGCTAACCAACCGGGCCAGGAAAAAGCCTGCAATGAAAATAACCAACGCCCGCAACAGGGCAATCAAAAGCTCAGTCTGGCTCATTTGTTTAAAAAGTTCAGGTCCCCATTCTGGTAGATCCATCAATCACCTCCTGGTGGGATGATTTGACTAAACAAAGCGCCAAAAGCGCGGACAATCATATTTTGCCCAGGTTTCTGACGAGGTTCATTTATTAATCTGGCCTGGCTGGCTTGCGGCGGTGGAATGGCACCAATGTCACAAGCGGCCATGCCGGTATCCCGCGTGCAGGCCATGGTTACGGTTTCAGTCCAAAGCACTCCCTCTGCTGTAGCAAATAGAGAGAGATATGGTACGGGCAAACTGAGGCGTTCTACTACCAGGGCGCTTTTGGCCTGGTTACGAATTGTTACTTGAGTAACGGCGCGGTGGGTTTGCAGGGGAATATTCTCAAAATTCAAGCGGCCTTGTGTTCTACTGGCATAGCATAATTCGCCCTCCATCGTTGAAGGGCCAAACCAGGTATCCGAGGGACGACGAACGGGAATTTCCAGCAATTGTTTGGGCGGGTCAGCAACGGTGAGGCGAACCCACAAGGGGGAACTGACAAACATCACGGCCTCCTCATTGGCGATGATGTGGAGGGGTGTCCATGGGCGCGTAACAACGGGCCGGTCGGCCAGGGCCGGTAGCAGGTGGAGCGGATTATGGGTTTGTTGAAAGGGATAACGTTTTAGGTTAGCATAACCAAGCGTTTCAAGATTCGTGGCTGTTGTTTTCTGCTCCCATTCATTGTTTTCTTCAGCCAGGGTTTCATCTTGTTCATAGGCAATTTGCCATTCGTTTGGCAGACGCTGAATGGCCAATTTCAGTGGGCCGATTTCCCACTGGATGGTTTGGCCACTGTCTACATTGAATTGTCCCCACCACCCAACCCGATGAGGGTCATCTTGCCTCATTTTTTTGATAGCCTTCTCTTGTTTAGAAAAATATGTTCCGGCTATGGCCTATTCATCTTCCTTGAAGGAGTAACCAATGCCGGGAGCAGTCAGAATATATTGAGGTTGGCGCGGGTCTGTTTCTATTTTACTCCGTAGACGACTGACCAGGCCCCGGACCAGGTCGCGGTCGCCGTGGCTGGTGTAACCCCACACCCGCTCAACCAGGGTTTCGGTGGGAATGATTTGTCCCCGATTCATCATCAAGGTGTATAACAGGCGAAATTCCAGGTGGGTGAGTCGTTGGATGGGGCGCTCCGTTATCTCAACGGTTCGGGTGGCCGGGTCTAAGGTTAATCCGGCTACACTTAAGGTGGGCAGGCTAAAAGTAGGTACGGTCCCGGCCCGGCGCAGCAGCACCTCTACCTGGGCAATTAACAACTTGGCGCTAAAGGGAGGCGTGATGACCAGATCGGCGCCTATTTTAAGTAGCTGGCAATGCAACCGCTCGTCCAGCGAATCAACGGCCAAAATCAACGGCACCAGAGTTTCGTCCCGGATGCGTTGCGCCTGCGCTTGGGGAGAAGGGGCAGCAAGCGACAACCAAACGATGTCGGCCGGTCGTTCCGACCAGTTTTGCATGGCCCGGTCCAGGTTTTTAGCGGTAGTAACGGCCACCCCGGCCCGTTGTAAAATCATCGAGAAAATAGCTATGTCGTCGGCATCTTCGGCAATGAGGAGCGCATACATTTTAGTTGACCTCTGAAGTTTGTGACGGTACTATCATTTTACCACGAACCAGAGAGGGAGAGAAACAAAAGAAAATGCTTTTGCGTTATGTCAAAAATTCAAATTTTATGTTATAATTCAAAACAATGGAAAATTCTTTGGAGGCAGAATGATGCCAGAAGCAGTACCAGATACAAGAGAAGAAAAAGAGGCAGTTTTGCGTAGAAAGATGTTGGGCGTTAAGATTCGGAACGCGCGCGTTCGCTCGGGGCTGAACTTGAAGGAAGTTGGCGAAGCGTTGGGCGTGTCGGCAGGCTTGATATCGGATATTGAATTTGGCCGCCGGGATGTGTCTTTGCCTCAATTAGAAGTGATGGCCTATCTCTTTAACGTTCCCGTCATCTATTTCTGGTCTGACGAGCCAATTGAAGAAGCCAATCGAGAATTTCCAACCCTTGAAGCAATCGCTTTGCGCCAGCGGATTATTGGAGTGTTGTTACGTCAGGCTCGGACGGAAGCCGGACGTTCTCAAGAAGACTTGGCTAAAGTATTAGATGTGCCGGCTAGCCGAATTTCCAGTTATGAATTTGGCAAAACCGAAATCCCCCTGCCTGAACTGGAAAAATTGGCCGCTTATTTGAACGTATCCTTGAGTTACTTTATGGATCAGGGATTTTCGCCCCAGGAAACTGGCGGCGGAGCGGTTACCCTACACGAGATTGCTCAGTTCTCTCAACTGCCCAAAGAGGTACGCGAGTTTTTGCTCAATCCGGCTAATTTGCTTTACATTAATATCTCTATGCGTTTGAGTAATGTGTCTACTGAAACGCTGCGCAATTTAGCCGAAGGTCTTTTGGAAGTGACCTATTAAGAGGGATGGGAAAATGGCTGAACAACTTTTACGCGCCAATGCGTCAACTTCCCCTGAGTCCATTCAAACTTACATGGATGATTTTTTTGATTTAGCCGCGGCCGGCAACCTGGATACCATGCTGCGCAAGGCTTTGGGTATGGTTGTGCGTTTGTTGGGGGCTGAAGCAGGTTCAATTTTATTTCAAGCCCAAACCGAACAGCATTTTCGTTCCGGCCCGTTTCGGCCAGAAGCATTGGCCCGGATAAAGCGCTGGGAAGAGGTGATTAGCCAACGCCTGGCGAACTCGGCCTGGAATATTGCAGGCGGGGCGGCTGTGCCAATTTCTACCTCAAGGCTGGCCGAGAATCAGCTTGTTTTGGTCAACATTCCCCTGGTGCGCCACACTACAGTGGTTGGCTCGTTGAGTCTGGTGCTGCCTCCCGGCAGTGAAGTAACCGAAGAGCGACGCGATTTATTGGTCCGCATTGCCAAAGGCATGGGGCGCATGGCCTCATTGATAATTGAGTTGGAATTGGCCCAGCAACGCCTGAATCAGATGGAAATTTTTTACCAGGTGGGCCAGGCTTTGATGACCACGTTTGATGTCAATAAATTATTATCGGACACCATGCAGTTGGCCGTTAATGTAATTGATGCCGGTGCAGCCTCAATTATGCTGGTTGACGAAAAACGGGAAGAGTTGGTGTTTGAGGTCAGTCACGGTTCCCGGGCCAAAATGCTGCGCCAGCAGCGTATCCCCATAGATGAAGGCATTGCCGGCTGGGTGGCTCAACACGGACAGCCGGTGATTGCCAATGATGCCCGCACCGATCCTCGTTTTAGCCATCGGGTTGATGTGCGCACCGGCTTTTTAACCCAATCCATTGCCGCGGTGCCCATGAAAATAAAGGGGCGCGTGATTGGGGTATTAGAGGTGTTGAACAAATATTCTGAGGATGGCTTTAGTAAAGAAGATGTCCGGTTGATGAGTTCTATTGCCGCCCAGTCCGCCATTGCCATTGAAAATGCCCGCCTTTACCAGCAGGTGCGCCAGGAGCGCGACCATATTATCAAGGCCCAAGAAAATGTGCGCCGGGAATTGGCCCGTAACTTACACGATGGCCCGGTTCAGCTTTTGTCGGCCATTAGTATGAGTTTGGATCACCTGGAGCGTTTGAACAGGGTTAAGCCGGAAGCGGTACACAACGAAATCATTGCCCTGCGCAACTTGGTGCATCAGGCCACCCGCGATGCCCGGACCTTGTTGTTTGAAATGCGGCCTGTTGTTTTGGAAACCCAGGGTTTAACGGCAGCCTTTGAGCATTACGTGAACCAATTGCGTGATTCCGAGGATTTTGTGATCCGGTTCAAAACAACCGGGCAGGTAGATTACGATATCCAGGTGGCTGGCACTATTTTTTCTATTGCCCAAGAGGCAATCAATAATATCAAACGGCATGCCAGGGCGCGTAACATTTTGCTGTCGCTGGGGGTTGAAGATAACCGTTTTATGGTGATTATCCAAGATGATGGGTGTGGTTTTGAGGTCAACAAAATGATGGGCGAGTCTATGCGGACTGGTCATTTTGGCTTGCTCAATATGCGCGAACGGGCCGAGTTGATTGAGGCGGAATTGAGCATTGAGTCTCGTACCGAAGCGCCCAATCGAGGCACAATTATTCGTTTGGTTTTGCCGCTACCGGCTGATATGTCGCTAAAACAACCTGCCTTGAAGCAGCCTTAGGAGATGGAAGTGTCTGGTGAAAAGTTACATGAGCAGGGAGTGGCCCTTTTTCGTAAAGGAAAATTCCAGGCCGCCCTGGAGAAATTGGAACAGGCCCTGGCCGGCGCGGCGGGCGATACCCGGCGCATGGCTGAAATCTATAATGATATAGGTGTTATTTATAAACAACTTGAAAATTATCCCGCCGCACACCAGGCCCTGGATGAAGCCTGGACCCGCTTTACCGAGTTAACGGACAAAAAAGGACAGGCTCAAACCCTGGGTAATCGAGCAGCCGTATATGAGGCCGAAGATTTGTTGGACGAAGCGGTAGACGCCTACAAACAATCGGCCACCATGTTAGAAGAAGTAGGCGAGAATGAAATGGCTATGTATGTGTGGCAAGCGGTGAGCCGTTTGCGCATGCACCAGGGCCAATACATTGCGGCCATTGGCGCTTACGAAGAAGGTATCGAAAATATCCCCGAGGGTTCTCTCAAGAAAAAGATTCTTCAACAGATTTTAAAATTGCCGGGGAGCCTGTTGGGTGGGCCGGGCAAAGGCGATAAACCGGACCAGGATGACTGACGGGAAAAGCAAGCTCGGCTGGTGGTATAGCCGGGCTTGTTTCTTTATTTCCGGTAAAAGGAGGGGTTATTTATGCAAATTTTTGTGAAACGTTTTATCCCCCTAACGCTCTTTTTGTGGCTGGTTTTAGGGTTGGCCGTTGTAGCCCAAACAGCCGGCAGCCCTCGTTTACGGGGAGTGCATGCCTCGTCCAATGCGCCCAACGGAGATATTTATTTGGATAACTTTGACAGCGGGCCGTTTTTTCAAAATGTATCTTACCGCACAGTTACCGGTTACCGTTCGGTGTCCTCGCCAGGCGACCATACGGTGATTCTTTTGCCGGCCGGGGTTAGCCCTGAAGACCCACGTAAGGGGCAAGTTGGATTCTCTTTTGCCGAGGGTCGGGATTATACGGTAGTGGCCATGGGGTTGTTAGAAAATCTAGAGTTACGAAAGTTTGATGATGATAACCGCCCGCCTGAAGCCGGAAAAACACACTTTCGAGTGATTCATGCCTCGCCGGATACGCCGCCCGTTAATATTTGCCTGACTAACCAGAGTGACTGTTTTGTGAGAGATTTGCATTTTGGCAATCCAAGCGGATATTATAAATGGAGCGCCGGAACTTATAACCTTGATGTTCGTGACGCCAGCACAGGTGGGATTCTTTATATTGCCAATAATTTAAATCTGGAAAACGGCGTAATTTATACCCTTTTCATTATGGGGTTATTGCACGGCGAGCCAAACCTGGAAGTTGTTGTTACGCCCGACGAGATTCGGCCGCCCCCTGAACCGCCGGTAAATGGCGCTTTTTTATCACCAACCCTGTTGATATTAATGGCAGTTATCGTGACAGCTTTGCTGGGGGGGGTGGGGTTTTTTGCCTGGCAACATTTTATGAAAAGCCGATGACGATGGTTGTATTCTTCCTGGTTGATGTTGGTTGGCATATTGGCTAAGAATAGATGGTTAAAAAACCTGGATTGTTGATAGGTTTGTTCTTGGGCCTCTTGGCTTGCCGGATTGTCGCCATCCCCAGGCCGGTATCGGTAGCAAGCACGTCATCCCCGGCTGAATTGACTACCTTGGCCTCTGGCAGCAGGGTGCCAGCCCGGATTGTGGTTGAAAAGATTGACCTGGATGCCCCGGTGGTAGAGATGGGGTGGCGTTTACAGGAGCGATGGGGCAAACTGATCAGTGAATGGGACGTTCCAGACCAGGAAGCGGCCTGGCATCGTAATTCGGCCTTGCCTGGCGAAGGGGGAAATGTGGTTATCTCAGGCCACAATAACAGCATGGGCGGGCGCGTTTTTGCTGATCTTGAAAAATTGGAACCCGGTGATGAGATCATTCTCTGGACCAGCCAGGGCGATTCTTTTGTGTACCAGGTGGACGAAAAGAGACTGGTTAGAGCTTTGGGCGCTTCACAAGAAGCGCAAGAGTTTTTACAGGCAGTGATGGAACCGACGTCATACGAACAATTGACCCTCATCACCTGCTGGCCCAATTGGACCAATACGCATCGTTTGATTATTATTGCTAACCCCTCTCAAGGTTGATAAGATGATCCAGGCGTATTTTTAAAAGGTTACGCAAATGATTTGACATAAAAAAGATTTTATGTCAAAGTATAAGAAGGCAAAAAAGGTGCTTTTGGTGGGTCTGTAGTTTCCGGGAGCGTAACGCTTTTCTATGACGTTTATTTTTGTTATTTTATTAGGCGCATTCATGGTCGCATTTTTTGGCTTTGGATATGGCCTGTTTGATGTCCAAATTAGCGAGAATATCCCTTCTCTTTCCAATTATCTCGCTGAGATTGGCGTTTCTATGACCGGCGTGCAGGTCTTTTTAGGGCTTGGGATTCTATTTTGCCAATTTGCCATCATCATCTTTTCCATGCTCGACCGGATTGGGGATACCATCAAAGCCGTGATCAAACCTTTGGTCAGGCTGGTCCCCTTATTTATTTTTCTAGGATCCATTTGGAAAACTTATGTGCCTGTTGTGATTAACCTGTTGCCCGACAGTATAGCCGGTTTTTTGGGGGTAACCAAGGTTGAGGGTTACATGGCTCAGGCCGTAGACGACGGCACCTTTTCTTTGGGAGTGGTGTTAACCCTGGGAGCCATGTTACTCTTTGTGGTCACCACTTACGCCCTGGGTAGGCAGGATAACGCCCGGTTAAAAGCCTTAGAGGCCGAAAATGCAAGGCTCAGAAAACAGTTACGCAGTAATTTCTAAAAAATGGTTGATCTTATGGCTATTTTTGATTCTGGCATGCAAAATTGTCAGGTCTACCCCCTTGCCTACCGAACTGCCTCCCCCTCCCGCCGAATTAACCCCGGTCGAAGCGGCCGCAGCCCAGGCCGCGCCGGTTGATGCGACCACGCCCATCCCCACGGAAACGCCAACCCCAACCCCCGTCCCTCCCCCCACCGCAACGCCTTATCTTTTGCAAACCTTCTCCAACTTTGACCATGCCACAGAAACGTTGGACGAAAGCAGAAAGTATGCCCGGCACGGCGTGCTCATAGCCTTTCTGCTTCCCCTGGTGGTATTTGGCATTCCCTGGCTGATCTTTGAATTCATTACCATTCGTTACGTGCAGCCCCGGGGCATAGACTTTAGCACGCTGCGGATCAAGGCTCAAGACGGTTTATTTATTGAAACAACCCTATCCATGACGGCCCGCCGCTCTTTATCCATTGCCTCGTTGCGCATGACCTGGCCCCGGGTGACTGATTTTGTGGAAAAAGCGGTGGAACAGGAGCTGGTTCACCAGGCCATCAATTTTCCTTCTCTGGAAGAGTTGGAGCAAAATCTCAAAGCCATTGCCGACAGTTTTCTTGAACTGCCCCTGATTGGCGAGCTGTACCGGGATTTTGGTGTGGAAGTGCTGCGCTTTAATATTGAAACCCGCTACCCCCAGGAAACCATGGATGCCCTTAACCGCAAGGCCGAAGCCTCGGCGGGGGGAGCGGCTTATGTGGCTTACGCTACCGCCGCCCATCTTGATTACGAGTCAGACGAAAGCCGCCAACTCTACAAGGTATTTCAGGAAACAAGCGGCTTGGTTGACGCTGCCCGTAACATTGGCCTGGGCATCAGTAACCTGGCTTACGCCCTAAAGCGCGAAGAAAAGGAAAACAATGATCCCGACGAATAGCCCCGATTGGCGCAAAATGCTGCCCATTTTGGCCAGGCAGTTCCTTTTTTGGGTGCCTATTGTATTGGGCCTCATTCACCAGTTTTTAATGTTGATCCTTAACAACCCGCCCGGAGAACCCAAACGGGGCGATGGGATTTACGTTTTTGTAAAGCCCCCGGAATACATCTATCCCTTTGTTAGCCTGGAGTACCAGTGGTGGATTGTGCTGCTGTTGGTTTCCATAATCATGTTTGTGCTGGCCTACTCCAACCGGGTGGGCAGTATCCCCAGCCGTTTTACCGTTCCTTTTTACGCCTACATCCTTTTCCTGCTGATCCTGGTTAAACCTGTTTAAGCCCCCTGCGCCAACAGAATTTAGTTGACATCCCCCTTCAATTAAACTAAAATCCTGTATTCAAGATTTTACATTGAGGGAAGTATTTATGACCATGACCAGCGCCGAAATTCGGCGGGCCTTTTTAGATTATTTTGCGAAAAAACAACATACCATTGTGCCCAGCGCCTCGCTGGTGCCCATCAACGACCCGACCCTGCTTTTTACCAACGCCGGGATGAATCAATTCAAAGACGTATTCCTGGGCTTGGGCGAGCGACCCTACGCGCGGGTTGCCGATACGCAAAAGTGCATGCGCGTTTCCGGCAAACATAACGATCTGGAAGACGTGGGCTATGATACCACCCACCACACCTTCTTTGAAATGTTGGGCAATTGGTCCTTTGGCGACTACTATAAAAAGGAAGCCATTGGCTGGGCCTGGCAACTGCTCACCCAAGTTTTTGGCATACCGGGCGAACGGCTGTGGGCTACTGTTTTTAAAGACGAATACGGCGAATTGGAAACCGACGAAGAAGCCGCCGGCCACTGGCGTTCCGAAACCGGCATCCGGCCCGAGCAAATTCTCTACTTTGGCCGCAAAGACAACTTTTGGGAAATGGCCGAAACCGGCCCCTGCGGCCCATGCAGCGAAATCCACTACGACCGTGGCCCCGAAACCTGCGACCGCCAAGACGATCCTCACCACGTTTGCCAGGTGAACGGCGATTGCAGCCGCTTTACCGAGTTGTGGAACCTGGTTTTCATCCAATATAACAAACAGGCCGGCGGTCATTTGAATCCCCTCCCGGCCAAACACGTTGACACCGGCATGGGGTTTGAACGGGTAGTGGCCTTACTACAGGGGGTGGATTCCAATTATAAAACCGACCTGTTCATGCCCGTCATCCGGCGGGTGCAAGAGATGTTGGGCCATACCAACGCCCAGGTGGAAGAAAACATTGTGGCCTACCGCGTTATCGCCGACCATGGCCGGGCCATCACCTTTATGATTGGCGATGGCGTAATGCCCGGCAACGAAGGCCGCGCTTCGGTGCTGCGCCTGATTTTGCGCCGCGCCGCGCGTTATGGTCGGTTGGCCGGTTTTGACGGCCCCTTTCTGGCCCAGGTGGCCCAGGTGGTTATTGACACAATGGGCGACTATTTTATTGAACTCAAAGCGCGCCGCCAATTTATTCTCAATGTAATTACCCAGGAAGAGGAACGTTTCCTCAAAACCTTTAATCACGGCCTCCAATTAATGGCGGAACGGGTGGAAAAACTTAAGGCCGCCGGTAAAACCCAAATTCCCGGCGAGGAAGTGTTCAAACTGCATGCCACCTACGGTTTTCCCAAAGACCTGACCCGCATTATTGCCCACGAGGAGTACGGCTTTACCATTGACGAGGCCGGATATCAACAAGCCTTTAAGCAGCATACCGAAATATCAGGCGGCAGCAAGCTGGGTGAAATTGCGGTTGACCTGCTGCAAATTTACGCCGACTTGTTGGACCGGCTCAAGCGCGAGGGCCAATTATCCGAGCAGGGGGTCAACCATAATCCCTACGCCGGGACCGAACTGGATGGTAGCGTAGTGGCCATTTTGCGTGACGGCCAGATAGTGGATAGCGCCGCCGAAGGACAGAAAATTGAAATTGTGTTGGCGGCAACGCCGTTTTATCTTGAGGCTGGCGGCCAGGTGAGCGATACCGGCCAGATTATTGAGGCGGCCGGCGCGGCTGCCCCACAGTGGAGCATAGCAGTCAACGACGTTTTCCAGCCGGTCAATGGTTTGATTGTGCATGGGGGTGTTTTGACCAGCGGCGCGGTTAAAGTGGGCAGCCCGGCCCGGGCGATGGTGGATAGTAAGCGCCGGTGGGACATTATGCGCAATCACACGGCTACCCATGTGCTGCATAAAGAACTACGCCGCGTATTGGGCACGCATGTAGTCCAGGCCGGTTCGTTGGTAGCCCCCGACCGGCTGCGTTTTGATTTTAGCCACGCCCACATGGTAACGGCTGAAGAATTGGAAGAAATTGAACAGGCGGCCAATGCCGCAATTTTGGCCGGTTTGCCGGTTGCAGCCGGCTATAAAAGCTATGACGAATTAAAACAGGCCATTGCCGCCGGAGAAATTATGGCCCTTTTTGGCGAGAAGTACGGCGACACGGTGCGGGTGGTGCAAATTGGCGATGACCCGATTTATAGCCGCGAATTATGCGGCGGCACCCACGTGCAAAATACCCAGCAAATTGGCGCGCTGCACATCATCAGCGAGGGCAGCGCCGCGGCGGGCGTGCGCCGGATTGAGGCTGTAACGGGCCGGGCCGCGCAGCAGCTTGTCTGGCGGCAGTTGGCTGCCTTAAAGCAGTCGGCGGCCCTGCTGGGCGTGCCGCCGGAAGAGATTTATCCCCGCCTGCATACTTTAGCCGCCCAGTTGCAGGATAAAGAAAAGCAGGTTAAAGCATTGCAACGTAAACTGGCCCGCGCTGAATTTGAAAGGATGTTGTCGCAGGCGCGTAAAATAAAAGGGGTCAATCTTATTTCGCTCCAGGTAGATGCGCCGGACGTAGCCATGTTGCGGGAAATGAGCGACTGGTTCCGTGACCGGTTGGGGTCCGGGGTGGTGGTGCTGGCTACGGTTCTTGACGACAAACCCCTGATCATTGCCACCGTTACCGAAGATTTGACCAAACGCGGCCTGCACGCAGGCAAGCTGGTCAAAGAGGTAGCCCAGGTAGTTGGCGGGGGGGGCGGCGGCAAACCCACGATGGCCCAGGCCGGGGGCAAGGAGGCGTCTCGTTTGGCGGAAGCGCTGGCTAAAGTGGATGCTTTGGTGAGTGAAGCGATTGGCAAAATGTGAATACCTGAAATGGACGCAAAACTGACTGACCACTAACCTATGGAATTGCTGCGCCGGTTTCAACCAAAGAAATCACCCCGGCCCGCCTCCTTTAGTTTGGTTGATATTGGCCGGGATGCGGTTAAGGCAGTGGTTGTTCTGGCCGTGCCGGGCGAGTCTGAACCACAGGTGATTGGCTATGGCCTGGCTGAAACCGGCGGGCACGATATAACCGGCGGGCGGCTTGAGGCGGCGGCAGTGACCAACCCGGTTAATACCGCGCTTACGCGCGCCGAAGATAGCACTGAAGCCGTTATCGGCCAAAAAGTAGTGCCTGATGACGTGATCTTTGCCCTGGCCGGACGGGCTTCGGCGGGTGAACTATTTACCGTGCGGCAGACCCGGGCCAAACCAACCCGACCTATTTCCGGCAAAGAGATAAATCATTTGCGGCACAGGGCCGAACGGCTGGCGCGTCAGAAACTGCCCCAACTATCTATTGAGGGGGGATATTGGCAGCCATTGGCCGTAACCGATGCCGGGATTCGTTTGGATAATCAACTGGTTTTAGATGGGGTGGGTCTGACCGGCCACGAGCTTTCGTTTTCTGTGTTTGGGGTGGCCGGTCAGGCCGGAGCGCTGCGGGCGCTGGAACTGCTGGCCCAACGGTTAGATGTGGTCATTGTCAATGTTATCTCGGCCTGGCAGGCCCTGGCCGCGGCTGTGCCTTATGCGGAAGCAATTGTGTTGGACATTGGCTCTGCCGGAACAGATATTTGTTTGATCCGTAATGATGCGCTCGTCGCTGCCGGTTGGCTTCCCCTGGGAGGAGAGTTTTTTACTCATACCCTGGCCCAAGGGCTGAATATTGAATTGGCCGAGGCCGAAGAACTAAAGTTGGTCTTATTGGATTTGAGCCAACGTGAACTGGAGGCCGTAGAGCGGTATCTGGAGCCGGTTTGTCGGCGCTGGTACAAGGAAGTAGTACATTTATTGGCCAGGCTGTCGGCTGGAAAGTTACTGCCCTGGAAAATTTATTTGACCGGGGGGGGCAGTTTATTGCCGGGCCTGAACAAATGCCTGCGAGCCGACTCAACCCCTTTTACTCGCGCGCCGGAAGTAGACCAATTAGGGCACCGATGGCCGCTGGTGGTAAAAGATTTAACCAGGGGACTGGATTATAATTTGTTCTCGCTGGCCCTGAGTTTAATGGTGGGATTGCCGGATTAGGCTTTATCACTCCGCTGTTGAAATAAAAATTGGAGCGCTGATTTTTAACTGCGCCCCCTAACTTACCATTACTATGGAACAAATTTTAAAGCTTGATAAAACAGACGATATAACCGCTATTCGCAGCCGCCTGGATTTTGCCTTTCCGCCGTCGCCTGTCGGGTCGGGCCAGTGGCAAAAGCGCCGCCTGCTGTTGGTGGTGCCGCGAGGGAATAAGGCGCTGCAAAGTTTGGTCAATATGAAATTATTGGCTCGTGCGGCCAAAATAAAAGCCGTTGAACTGGCTATTGTCAGCGGCCATCCCGCTGTGCGGGATTATGCCAGAGAGGCCGGGGTAAAAGCGTTTGGCAGTATGACCGGCGCCAGGTGGGCCGGGTGGGTAACTGCTGAAGCGCCGGTAGCCTCCCCCGATGAAACCTTGCCCCCGGTCCGGGAGACTGAACAGCCCGGCCCGGAAGCGGGCAAAACCTCTTCAACCGATCCCCAAAAGCCTGCTTCAAAAGCAGCCGCCAGAAAGCGGGTCGAAAAGAAAAAATACATGGTGGTGCAGGGAAGGGGCCGCATTGGTATTTTGCAGCAATTGGGCGCGCTGTTGTTATTGGTAATATTGGCCTTTATTCTGGTGGCGGGTGTAATTGCCCTGTTGCCACAAGCAACCGTTACCCTGACGCCTATGGCCAAGCCGGTTGAGGCAGAACTGGTGGTGAAAGCGGACCCCAATGTGGAGTCGGTGGATTTTCAGTCGCTCAGTTTTCCGGCGCGGACGACCCAAGTGGAGCTGGCGTTGTCTGACAACATTGAAACCATCGAAACCGAATTGGCCCCTTCCGGTCTGGCCGAAGGGGTGGTTACGTTTATCAATCGCACGCCGGATGAGCAAATTATTCCCATCAGCACCACCCTGTCCACCTCGGTTGGTGAGCAAATAAAGTTTGTCATTATTCAGACTATTACGGTTCCCGCGGGTATTGATGCCACCGCTTCAATTACGGCGGTAGCGGTGGAACTTGGCCCCAAGGGTAATGTGCGGGCCGGCCAAATCAACCGCTTTGAAGAGCCTTCATTTGCCCTATTAGCCCGTGTGGTCAATGAACAGGCGTTTGCCGGGGGCACCATGGAACCGGCCAAAATTGTGGTCAATGATGATAAGGAACGTTTGCAGGCTTATCTGCGCCAAAAAATTCAACAAGAAGGTCTCAAACAAATCCAGGAATCTTTGGGCGAGCAGGAGTTTGTGCCGCCGGAAACCTTGCAGGTGATTGTTTTGGATGTAACCTATAATGAGTTTTCCGGGGATTTTTCTGATACCTTCAGCGGCGAGATGCAGGCAGTGGTGCGGGGGACCGTAGTTGGGGGGTATAATGCCAATCGCCTGGCCCTGGCCGCGCTGCAAGCCCAGGTGCCGCCCGGTTACGAACTTGATGTTGAAGGATTGCGCTTTGCGGCTGGTGAAGTATTGGACGTGCGGGAGGGGATTGTTACTTTCAGAGTGTTTGCCGATGGCCAGGCCGTGCCGGTGATTGACCCGCATGCTGTGGCCGACGAAATCGCCTGGCTGCCCATTGGCGAGGCCCAGGCCCAATTGAGCCAACTGTATCACCTGGCCGCCGTGCCGGGGGTAGAATTGAAGCCAGATTGGTTGGTGGAGTGGGTTGGGCGTTTACCCTTTGTGCCGGTGCGGATTAAAGTGGTTATCAACGATGCAGTGACGTTGATGGCCGATGGTGCCTAAAAAAGATGCGTTTGATGGCCTTGGACATCGGCGAGCGGCGAATAGGTATTGCCATCAGCGAGAGTGGCCTG
The DNA here is from genome assembly GCA_016931895.1 of Anaerolineae bacterium. Classification (NCBI taxonomy): domain Bacteria; kingdom Bacillati; phylum Chloroflexota; class Anaerolineae; species Anaerolineae bacterium. Next base: position 8,429 of record JAFGDY010000211.1, on the reverse strand, counting down.
TTGGCCAGCCCGCACAGTGTTTTAAAACGTAAGTCTAAACAAGAAGATTTTGCCCGGCTGGGACGTTTGATTGAGGAACTGAAGATAGATCGCGTTATTATCGGCTTGCCTTATTCGTTGAGCGGCCATGAAAAAATTGGCCCTCAGGCCCGCCGGATCCGGCGTTATGCCGAGGCTTTGGCTGAAGCAGTGGCTACGCCGCTTGAATATTTTGACGAGAGCTATTCTACCGTTGAGGCAGAAGCATACTTGATAAACGTATCCCCAAACAGGCCAAAATCGAGCAAACGCAATAAAACCTCTGTTGATGCAGCCGCAGCAGCGGTAATTCTGCAAAATTATCTGGATGCTCAGGCAAATTGGACCGATAAATGAATAATTTTTGCGGGACTATTTGCCCGTTGTCGTCATAATCATGATATGTTATACTTATTTTGAGGTTAGTTTTGCCAACAAAACCATTGCATAAGCAGTTTAACAAACAATGAAGTTGGAGGTTAAAAAGCGAAAACAGCATTTAATCCCGTTTTCGCTTTTTTTCTATGGGTAATGGCCACAATCCTTCATATTGACCGGGATGAAGCGACGCAGACATTCATCCAGTCGGCTCTTGGCGAACAATATAATATTATCACGGCTGCTGATGGCCCCACAGCTATTCAATATTGCGCCATCATTCAACCGGACCTGGTTTTGATGGACCTGACTTTGCCCGATATTGATGGCTATGAACTGGTTTCGCGCCTGAAAGCATTTATGCCCCACACCCCCATCCTCATTCTCACCCAAAATTATTTTGACGAAGATACCGCTCAGGCTTTGGGCGGCAGTGTTAACGGCTTTTTGAAAAAGCCTATTGACATAAGCGCATTACAACAACGCCTCCAATCCTGCTTGCCTCCTTTGGCTAAGTTGTCGCAAGGCATTCCCCCCCTCTCGCCCGATGATAAAATAGTGCAGCATTTTGAAGCGCAAATTGCGGTTCTTAATCAAGCCAATAAACGCCTGGCCTCCATCAATGCCGTTAGCGCGTTGATTGGGGTTAGTTTGGATTTGCAACATCTGACCGACGAAATATTGGTCCAAATTCACAAGACCATTGACTTTGATAGCGCCACGCTCTTTTTATTAAAAGGAGATATTCTTGACGCCGTGGCCTCGCGCGGTTTGGCCGAATACCGGCAGGGTATGAACACCTACCGGAGAAGCAGCCGCAATTCGGCCTGGCGAGTGGTTGATAATAAGTTGCCCCTCATTATCAATGATGTGACCCAAAGCGAAGTTTGGGAATCCCGGCCCGAACTCGGCCAGGTCAGGGCATGGTTGGGGGTGCCCCTGATCTACAAAGATCGGGTGGTAGGGGTACTGACCCTGGACAAAAATGAGCCGCATGCTTTTTCTGATGCCGACGCGCGCTATGTTTTTAACCTGGCCTATCAAATTGCCATTGCCGTGGAAAATGCGCAACTGTTTGAAGGGTGGGAAAAACAATCAACCCGGCTTAAATTTATCAACGAGGTAGCCCAAGAAATTAACACCATTCTGGATGTGGATACTCTCTTTGATGCCCTGGCCCGGGCCATTTATGAAAAATTAGCGTATGATGGCGTGGCTATTTTTGAGCTAGACCCTCCCCGCGAATTTCTGGTTTTAAAGGCTATTTACGGCCAGGCGTCGCAAGAGTTGAAGCCAGGGGTGTATCGGCAGGATGTCAACCGGGGCTTAATTGGTAAAGTGGCCCGCACAGGTAGAACCTTATTGGTCAATGATACCTCGGTGGAAGAGAGTTTTCTGCCTATTGCAAATTTGCAGGTTGGCTCCGAATTGGTGGTGCCCATTTTTATTGACAACCAGGTGGGCGCGGTGATCAACGTTGACCGGAGTTATCCCAACGGTTTTGATGACCATGACCTGTGGACGTTGAGTAGCCTGGCCAGCCAGGCGGCGACAGCCATTGAGAATGCCCGGCTGTATCGCCAGGTGCAGGCTTATTCCGACAAATTGGAGCGAACGGTGGTGGCCAGAACCCAACGGTTGCAGGCCATTAAAAAGATCAGCCAGGTAGTGAGCCAGGGTTTGGTGCTGGATGAATTGTTGGCTATGGTGGGCCAGGGGATTGCCCAAATTTTTGCTTCGGATACATTTGATACCATCCAGGTGGCGATTGGTTTGCTTGATGGCCCTGATGTGTTGCTCAAGAGCATTTATAGTGATGCGGAGGTAACTGATCGGCCGGTTACGTCTGACTTTAACCAGGCGGCTAAGGCCGATCACGTTCTCCGGCTAAAAATTCACCCCTCCACGCCCATCGGGCAGGTCATTGAGCAAGCCAGGCCGGTGATTTTGAATAATTTCAATATGCAATCCGGCCAATCTCGCGTAACTCAGGAGATTGCTTCGGCCAACTCGGTGATGCTGGCCCCGCTCATTACCGGCGGCAAAATGATTGGTTTGATTAAGGTTGAGGGTAATGCTCCTAACATTTTTGGCGAAAATGACCTGGAAACCTTGGAAGCTTTGGCTTTTCAGGTCGCCAGCGCCATTGAGCATGCCCGGCTGCTGCAACGCACCCGGGAAATTGCCATTGTTGAAGAGCGGACTCGCCTGGCCAGAGACATGCACGATGGGGTAGCGCAGAACCTGGCTTACTTATTGCTGCAAGTTGACCGTTGCTTGAACATTGTGGAAGAAGGTGGTAAACTGGAAGCACATCTGGAGCGGATATATACGCTGCTCAAGCAAAACATTGATGAGCTACGGCGGAACATTTTTGATTTACGCCCGGTGGACCTTGAGGGCAAATCGTTGTTTGAGGTGCTTGAAAATTTTGTGGCCGAATTTGGCTGCCGCTGGCATTTAAAAACAAGTTGTGTGGTCACGGGCGAGCCGGTAGAAGTATCGCCAGAAGTAGAAAGCGCGTTGTATCGAATTTTGCAAGAATCGCTCTCCAATGCGCAGCAGCACGCCCAATGCAAGCAACTGGCGGTAAGCCTGGCCGGAGCAAACGACAACTGGATTATTTTGGAGGTTAGGGATGATGGCCGGGGATTTGATTTGCAACAGATTGAACAAGTACTCCCCGCCCAAACCGGCAAAGGCTTGGGACTTGTTTCTATGCGTGAACGGGCGCATACGGTGGGGGGACGCCTGACTATTGAAAGCAGGCCGGGCCAGGGCACCCGGGTGTTTGCTAAATTGCCGGCCCGGCGAGGATCGAAAAAATATCCAAATCCAAAAAACCTTGAAACCGTTGAACAGGCAGCCGGATAATGGATAAGATCAGGATTTTACTGGTAGATGACCATGCGCTTTTTAGAGAAGGACTGCGTTTTCTATTAGAGGATCAAGAGGATGAAGATATTGAAGTGGTGGGGGAGGCCGAGGATGGTTTAGAAGCGGTCAAGCTGGTGTCCCAATTAAAACCAACGGTAGTGTTGATGGACATTAATATGCCGGTTCTTGACGGCGTTGAGGCCACCCGGTTGATTCTCAAAAAGGACGCCTCGGTGGGTATTATCATTTTAACTATGTATCCCCAGGATGAGTACGTTTTTGAGGCTGTTAAAGCCGGAGCCAAAGCCTATCTGCTCAAAGACACCCGCTCCAGGGAATTACTGGAGGTTATTAAAGCAGTGCATCAAGGTCAGGTGGTGATAAACCCCCAGATGACCATCCGTTTATTGGATGAGTTTCGGCAGATTGCCAGCCGGGAAGAAGAACCGCTCAAACTTCAACCTTTAACCGAGCGCGAGCAGAAAATTTTGGTTTTGGTGGCCGAAGGAGCCAGTAACAAAGATATTGCGGCTGAACTAAAGCTGTCTGAGCGCACGGTTAAAAATTACCTCTCCATAATATTTCAAAAACTTCAAGTCAATAACCGAACCGAAGCGGCCATCCGGGCTATGCGCGATGGCCTGGTTGAAGAGCAATAAATCATTATCTGCAAGCTGAACCATTATTGGACCTGCCGGGTTTTTGGGCGTACCCGGCAGGTCTTTTTTTAAGGTACTTTTGGGCAAAAACTTAAGGTACTTTTGGGCAAAAACTTAAGGTACTTTTAGCTCTATCAATTCGCCCATTTATCTCTTATAATCAAAAATGGTGAAGTGGAATAGAAATATGCAGAAAGGCTAATGCCCATGAGTCAGCCCATTAAAATCATCATAGCTGATAGCAATTTTGACCACGCCCGGAAATTAAAAGAATTTCTTGACCAACAACCAGGGATGAGCGTGGTCGGTATTGTGCAAGATGGTCAGGGGGTGGTAGACAGTTGTAAAGAAGTCTGCCCGGATTTAATTTTATTGGATTTACATTTGCCGGTGCTGGATAGTATTAAGACCATCCAACGGATCACGGCCTATAACGAGGGCATCAGAATATTGACCACTTCCTCCATTCCTGACGACCGCTATGCCCTGGAAGCGGTGAAAGCAGGCGCCTGGGGATATATTGAAAAGAATGATGATAATGAAACGACGATAAATACCATTCGGCAGGTGGCCGACGGTGATGTTTCGCTCAATCCGGCTCTGGCCGCCTCAATTTTGGCAGAGTTCCACCGTCTCACCGGATAGAGTAGGAAAAAGGGAAGGTTGTGCGCAGAGCAATAATTTACTATAATTATGTTAAAGGAAGTTGCTCTGTTCTTTTCTAACCCAAGGAGTATGCTATGCCAGCATTGAAAGAGTTTGCGAATTTTATTACGCTAAACATGGCGAATCTGGCTGAAACTTATGCCCAGCTCCTGGCAGAAAGTGGCGTAGGTTATGAAGCTTTTTCTGTCGAGCGGCGGGTAGGTTCTGCGCGTAGACTCTTAAAGGCTGTCATCGAAACATTTGAGTCTGAAACATCCGATCCGCTCTGCCGTCTTTTTGATGGACGGGTAGAGGAAGTTCCCCATCGCTGGCCGCAAGATATTTTCCCCCCTGATCCTGCTCTGGAAGTGGAATGTCTTGGACAAACCCTTGTTCCCGTGGTGACTAATTTAGAAGCCAGTAAATTTTTATGGCAGGTTTTAGCCGAAACCCGCGCTGCTATCTCATTGGCTATGGAAACGGCGCCGTCCCCGGAGAAGCTCTCACCCTCAGAGATGGAGCCGTCCCCTCAAACTATTCCTTTACAGGTAGATCAAGAAGAAACGGGGTCTCCCCTTCAGGGGCAATCCGGCCCCGAAGTGGCCCACAAACAAATATCTGAGTATCAACAGGCCCAAGCCGTTCTGGACGAGGAGCGTAACTTGCTGCGTTCATTGATAGATAATGTGCCGGACCGGATCTATGCCAAAGATACTCAGAGCCGATTTATCGTTTGCAATGTGGCTACAGTGCGGCGTATGGGTAAAACCAGCCCGGACGAAATTGTGGGCAAGTCGGACTTTGATCTTGTGCCGCCGGAGTTGGCCGAACGATTCTATGCCGATGAACAGGCCGTCATCCAGTCTGGAAAACCGGTGATTAACCGTGAAGAACCTTTAGAGATAGACGAAGATGGCCGGGTGATAAGATGGAATCTGGCCACCAAAGTGCCTTTGCGGGATAATCAAGGCAATATCATTGGGGTTGTGGGCCTGGGTCGAGAAATTACCGAACTTAAACGGACAGAAGAGGCATTGGCCCGGGCCCAAAATCTACTGCAAACTATGTTGGATAATGTGCCAGATCGGATTTATTTTAAAGATACTGATAGTCGTTTTCTGAGAATCAGCAAATCACAAGCCCAGATGTTTGGCTTGAGCGATCCCGAGCAGGCGGTGGGCAAAACGGATTTTGATTTTTTTACCGAGGAGCATGCCCGCCCGGCGTTTGAGGATGAACAGCGGATTATTAAAACCGGCCAGCCCGTCGTGGACTTGGAGGAAAAGGAAACCTGGCCGGATGGTCATGAGACGTGGGTTCTGACCACCAAGATGCCCCTGCATAATCAAGACGGACATATTATTGGCACTTTTGGTATCTCCAGAGACATTACCGAGCGTAAACTATCGGAACAAATTATGGCCAAACGGGCTGCTCAGTTGGAAACCGTGGCTCAGGTGAGTACGGCTACCTCTACCATTTTGGATACCCAAGAACTATTACAAACCGTGGTGGACCTGACCAAAGAGCGATTTAATTTATATCACGCGCATATTTACTTGCTTAACCAAACCGGAGATACACTTGACCTGGCCGCCGGGGCGGGCCAGGTGGGCCGGCAGATGGTGGCTCAAGGATGGCATATTCCCCTGGCCCAGGTCCAGTCGTTGGCGGCGCGAGCGGCGCGTACCCGGCAAGGGGTGGTGGTGAATAATGTGCGGGAAGACCCTGATTGGTTGGCTAACCCCTTGCTACCTGATACGTGTTCGGAGTTGGCTATACCCTTACTGGTGGGTGACCGCATGTTAGGTGTACTTGATGTGCAAGCGGATAAAATTGGCTCCTTCACGGACGAAGACGTGCGCATCCAAACCACGCTTGCCGCCCAGATAGCCATTGCCATTCATAATGCCGCCTTATTTGAGAGTGTAGCCCAGGCGCAAAGAGAAGCCGAAGAACGCCTGCAAGAAACCCAAACCTTACAGCAATTAACGCAGAAACTTGCGGGCGCCTTACAAGTTGAGGAGGTCATTGGCGCTTTCTTTGAGGCTTGCACCCGGTTTCTGGGCGCTGATTATGCCCTCTTCTCCCTGGTTGACCAAGCCCAGCAACGAGTTCGAGCCATAGCCGGGTTTAATGTGACGGAAGATCATATCCGGCGGGCTAATCACCCCCTGGATAGCAACGATATTATGGCCGACATCATCAGAACCGGCCAAACAGACATGATCACCGGTTGGGACCCTCGTTTTGATCCAGAAAATTTTACCGCCGAAGGGTCGGTTGATTGGGGATTACGCATTTTTACCCCCATTAGCCTGCGTCAAGAAAATATCGGCTTAGTTGAAGTTGGGTATAAAGAAAAAATAGATGCTGAGGTGCAAGATAATCAGGTTAATTTACTCCGCACCTTGGTTGATCAAACAGCCATTGCCCTGGAAAGCGCCCAACGTCACGAAGCCAGCCAAAAAGCAGCACGCCGTGAGCAAATCATCCGCCAGATTACGGAGAAGATGCGGGCTGCTGCCAGCCTGGAGGAGCTGGTTAAAACAGCGGCCATGGAATTGGGTGAGCAACTCTCGGCCGGACATGCCGTGGTGGAGTTAGGGACAGAACTATAATTAACGGCTTTAAGCAAAAATTGGCTTAAACATCGGTGCCTAAAGATAAAAAAGTGGCATCAAAAAAGTTGGAAATTTTTTTGACCTTGAAAAATCGGTGGAGATGGATGGACATCTCCACCCAAATAGCTTACATCAGATAGCACAAAGTGAGATGATGTCTATGCCGGTAAAAAAAACCAAAACTTCACGGAGTCTTTTGGCCACGTTGGCTGTTGCTTTTGTGGTCTTGAGTTTGGCAGCCTCGTTGATCACCTACCTTCCGCAATTTGTATTTTTTGTCCAGGCGCGACAAGAGAGCACCAACAGCCAGCAACAACTTATTGCCTATAAAGCCGCCAGTACGGTTGCCAGTTTCGTCCAGGAGAAATTTAGAGAATTGGAAACAGCGGCCAAAATTGAGGAGCCGGCCTCCGGTTCCTGGGAAGGGCAGCAGGTTATTTTGGAGAAACTGTTGGGCCTGGATCGCGCCTTTCGTCAGTTGCTTTTATTAAATGCGCAAAACCAGGAAGAGGCCGGGGCTTCTCGGATATCGCAGGCGGCAGTGGAATTGCTAGGGGAGCGGCTTGAGAGTGAATTGTTTACCCAGGTCAAACAGGGAGGCAGGTATATCAGCCCGGTATATGTTGATGACGCCACCAGCGAACCGATGGTCCTGATGGCGGTTCCGGTCACCAATGTTTTTGGAGACTTTCAAGGAACATTGTTGGCCGAAGTGAACTTAAAATTTATGTGGGATTTGGTGAATGGGCTGAAAGTTGGCCAGACGGGCCTGGCTTACGTGGTAGACAAACAGGGCAATCTGATTGCCTTTGGCGACAATACCCGCGTGCTGCGGGGAGAAAATGTAAGCCATTTGACTATGATTGATGCATTCATACGCAACTCTGTGCCTGTGGACGAAACAGCAACAAGTGTAGTCCAGGGAATCAACGGCGATACGGTTGTGGGAACTTATGTGCCCTTAGGGGTGCCTGATTGGGCCGTTGTAACCGAGTTGCCGACCGCCGAGGCCTACCAACCGAGTATCAAAAGCGCTGCAATTTCGGGGGGCGTTATGTTGATTGTGCTGGTGTTGGTGGGGCTGGGGGGACTCTATATTGCGCGCCGTCTGGCGGTGCCTTTGCTCAACCTGACCGCAACAGCCACCCAGATTGCCGAAGGAGAACTGGAGTTGGAGGCTCCGGTGGAAGGCCCCACCGAAGTTATTCGCCTGGCGGGCGCTTTTAAT
>JAFGDY010000210.1 GCA_016931895.1 Anaerolineae bacterium | reverse complement strand
TTTCAGGACTACCGTGCGATTCTGAGTCTGCGCATGAAGATCGCCATCTAAAATGCTCCCGTTTGGATAATCAACATTTTGCTCAAGTTAGATGAAGCAAGTTTACTATAGCTTTGCCAAAAGTCAAGTAGACCCGGTAACAAACTCCCGCCCGTCTCAGCGATCACATCGCCCTGCTCCCTTTGTCCAAAATGGTGAAGTAGAACGTTGATCCTTGCCCCGCCCCCGACTTTACCCAAATACGCCCGCCGTGGCGCTCCACAATCTTTTTGCACACCGCCAAACCAATCCCCGTGCCCGCATACTCTTCCCGGCTGTGCAGACGCCTGAAAATCATGAAGATACGCTCAAAATCCTCCGGGGCAATGCCGATACCATTGTCCCGCACCGAAAACGTCCACTCGCCACCACTGTGCTCTGCCCTAACGTGAATCTCCGGCCGGCTTTCTGCTTGGCGAAACTTAATGGCGTTACCAATGAGGTTTTGCAACAACCGTATCAGTTGGGTCTCGTCGGCCAGCACCACCGGCAATTCATCGTAGGTCACCACCGCCCCACTCTCTTCAAGCGCAATCTTTAGATTGGCCAACACCTGATCCAGAACAGCAGCGCAAGCGGTGGGAGCGAAGGGTTTGCCGTGGGTGGTCACGCGGGAATACTCCAGCAAATCGTTGATGAGAATCCGCATGCGTTCTGCCCCATCCACGGCAAAGGCGATGAATTCGTCGGCATCTTGGTCAAGCCGGCCCTGATACCGCCGCTCAAGGAGTTGGAGGTAGCTTTTCACCATCCGTAGCGGCTCTTGCAAGTCGTGCGAGGCAACATAGGCGAACTGCTCTAATTCAGCGTTGGAACGGACCAATTCTTGAGCCTGTCTTGTCAATATCTCCTCGGCCTGCCTGTGTTTTTGCAAAAGCAACGAATCCTGTAACGCGCCGCTGATTTGTCTGGCCAGCGCGCCATAGATTTCCCCCTCTCGTGATCCCGCCTCAAGAATAAGGCAGCCAAACCGGTTTTCTCTAAAGTTGAGAGATTCTACCACCCAGGTATATCGTCTTTCCGGCGGACACAACTCGTCTGGAATCAGTTGGCGGGTGGGGAAGCGCCATCCGCCGGCGCCTACCTCAACCCGCTTCCTTCTGTCGTAGCCCAGCATCAGCCTGGACCACCTGGCAGGGCGATCCTGCCCCTCGTAAAAAGAGAGGTAAAAGGTCAAAAAGTCCAGTTGGGGCAGATTGTGACCGATCACGTCAAAAATCTGCTCTGTTTCAACCGCCGCAATCAGATCGCCGCCAAAATAACTCAGGGCTGCGGCCCGCTGTATTCTCCTTACCTCCTGGCGCGCCCAATTTAATTGGGCTATTCTGCCCACCATCACGCGCCCTTGGCTAAAAAGGTCTTCCACCCAAGACAAAGTTGTCACATTCGTTAAATACGGCAACAGGTGGCGGCGCATCACCGACAGCACTTCCTGCCAGTCATCCATGTGGTTAATCACGGCCACTGCCTGGTGCAGGACATCGTCCAATGCCAAAAGGAAAGGACTCGGCGGAGTCGAACCCGCGCCTGGCTCACTCGCCGCCGCGCCGGATGTTATCTCCTCCCAAAAAGCGTCCAGGAGTCGTCCCGCCCATTCGGGAGAAGCTGGCGCAGCCTCTCCCGCTTCGCGCACCATCTCGGAGAGAATCTCCTCTCGGCGCGCAACAATGACTTCCGGCAAAGGCCCGCCCTTGCTCGCCAGCGGCCCCACGGCGGCGTGCGCCACTACCGGTTCGGAACAACCGCAAGACTGCCGCGCTATCAACTTTGTGGACAGCGCTGTTTGAGCGGGCACTTGTTCACCGGCCAGCAACTTTAACAACACTTCCAGGCCGGCCCGGCCTAGCTTGTGGATCGGTTGGCGCACGGTAGTTAATGAGGGATGAGAAGCTGCTGCTTCGCGCGTATCATCAAAGCCCCCCAAGGCGACATCGTTTGGTACACGGATTCCCCGATCATCAAGTGCCTTCAAGACCCCAAATGCCATCCAGTCGTTGACGGCCACTATGGCGTCAAATTCGACCTTGCGCTCATCAAGCAGCAACCGAATTGCCTCCCTGCCTGTTTCGTAGGTAAAATCGCCTGGAGCAACGAGGCCTGGATTGAGAGGCAGGCCATGCTTGGCCAGGGCAGCAACATAGGCCCGGTACCTTAACGCTGCCTCCTCGTTGTTCTCAGGTCCGCAAACAAAAGCGATACGGCGGTATCCGTGGGCCTCAATGAAGTGAGTGATAATGTCTTGCATGCCTTTTTCATTGTCCACCACAACGCAGGGAAGGCCGGGGGTTTGGGTGATACCAACCATCGGCAAAGGATCATAACGGTTGATAAAACTCCGGAACTCCTCGGTGGTGATAAAGTTGCCAATCGTGCCGGATATGATGAGGCCATCAACTCTTTCGGCGCCAACCAAGTGGTAGAGGATGTTACGTTGGGCGTCAAATCCGTACGTAGATGCATTTATGGTTCCGCCGACGTAACAAATCAGATTGACGTCCAAGTCCGGCGCTGCATCGGCAAACCCCGCCCACAGGGCATTGTGATATGACGATCCCCCAATCTCGGTCAGCAGGCCAATGGTTGGGCGCGGCCTTTGCCGATTGGCCCGTTTGACCTGGCTCATACTGATTTTAACTTGCTCTGGCATGTCTCCTTTATCTCACCCGAATCTGATCATTCGCCAAGCTTAAAAAACGCTCTCGGATAAAAAGAAGTGATGCCCAACTTTAGACACCACCTCAATAGGCACGCTATCCTAATTATAGGTAACTTCTCAAGCAAGAGCAACCCCAAATACAAGGAGTTCTACCCTTTGGACTTACTCACCCTGACCACCATCAGCCGCTGGCCAAACGCCAATTCCCCTTCTTGCTCAAGCCGCCGTTGCAAGGCCAACAGGTGGTCAAAATTCCGCTCCACCGAAAAATTCTCCACAATCCAGGGCACGGCCTGTAAATAGTAAACCATCGCGCCGATGTCTTTGAAGATGAGCTTGCCTGTCCACTCCTGGGCCATTTCCACCACCAGATCAGTTTCTTTGATCGTGTCCAACACAAAATCCAGGGTAAAGTAAGTCCACGGCTGCTCGCAGTCAAACGCGGCGGATAAATCGTTGAGATTACGGCCATCCACTTGCTGGGTGAGAAACACGCCCCCGGGGGCCAGCACCCGTTCCACTTCGGCGATGTTGAAGCCGGTGTGGCGATCAAGCACCAGATCAAACGCCTCATTTTCAAAAGGCAGTATCTCAAACAACGAATCGTCGGACTCCACCACTTCCACGCCCAAAGGCTCCAGTCGCTCCCGGGCCAAACGGAAATTGAGCGGATACCCCTCGGTGGCCACAACGCGCGGGGGGAAGACATCTTTAAATCCCAGTAATTTTTCGCCGCCGCCGGTGCCTAAATCTAACACAGCCTGCGCTTGCGCCATTAGCTCCCGGGCCATGACCCCGTAAGACCAGGGGGGCTTTTCTTCAAGCCATTTATCGGCCAGATAGGAAAAATCCCAGCCGCTAAATGGTTGGCGTGCGGCGGCCTGCCACAACCCGGCGAGCAGATCGCGCCAATGTTCCGCATAGTGCCCCGCGCTGTTATCCAAAATTTCCTCCGCCAAAAAATGCCCTTCCGTCCAGGCGAAACGGCGGGGATTGAACAAATCTTCAGCCGGGGCGCGTTCAACCAACTCCACCAGGGCCTGATACGCTTCAGCTTCCTGCTCGCGGGCTTCGGCCAACGAGTGGTTTTGCGACTCGGCAAATATACGCGCGTTGATTTGATTTAAGGTTACTTCATCCAACTTGGGCGGATAAGCGGGGGTCTCGCCCCGGCTTAAGGTATGATACATAGCGGCCACCCACTGCTCCCACCAGCCCAGGTGGGCCAGCAGGTGTTTAACCGACCAGCTGCCCGGCAGGGTGGGCAGTAACAGGTGGTCGGTATCGGCCCGCGCCAGCACCGTTTCCAGGCGTTGGCGACCGGCCCGCAGTTGGGCCAGTAATTCTGATTTGTTCATATTGAATCCTTTCATTGATACATCACCCGCAGCCGTCTGAATTGTCCGGGATTGGTCAACACATCCGTTGAGTCAACAAATTGGTCAATCGCGCCTAGATGCTCCGGCAGGGCCAATACGTCCGCATCCGTAATGGCAGCCCGGATGGCCGCGGCAAATTCATCCGCCTGCGCGGCGCTCAGGCAATGAACTGCCGCACGTACACCGACACAAACTCTTCGGCCAGGATGTCCATAAAAATGACGTCAAACTTCTGCTGGCCAATAATCCTGGCCTGCCGGCGGCGGCCTATTTCTTTAAAGCCCACGCTCCGGTAACTGCGCAAGGCGCGTTGATTAAACGACATCACCCCCAACATAATGTTGTTCAAATTCAGCAGGTTGAAGCCATAATCAAGTAAAAGTTGGGTTGCCTCTTGGCCGTAACCCTGGCCCCAGTACGTTTTTTCGCCAATGAAAATACCAAACATGGCCGAACGATTGACGTGATCAAGATTAAAAAGCAGGCAGCGGCCTATCGGCATCTCCGTTTTAAGATCAACCATGCTAAAGATGTGAGCTTTGTTTTTGATTATCTCCTCGATGGCTTCTCGCTGGCCGGTGGGGGTGGCGGGGGTGTAGGCTTCGTCGCCTAAAGGCAGGGCCACGGCCAGATCATTGAACCACTCGGTCCATTTTTCGGCGTCTTCCGGCAAACAAGGGGAAAGATAACATTTTTTACCGACCAGTTTTTTGTAATAAGTCATGGTTGCTCCTCGTCTTGATAGACCTTGAATCGGCTGTTGGCCCAGGCAATGTTTTCGTCCAAGCGGCGGATGACCGAATAACACACCGGCTTAAAATGAGCCAGCCAGAAATGTTTTCCTTCAAGGTTGGCAGATTCAAAATCAACCGAACATCTCTGGCTGCCGTTTGCCGCCGCATCTACCAAAAGTTCGTTCAGCAAGGTCACCGCAATCCCCCGCCCGCGATATTCCGGCAAGGTATAGGCCCCGGTAATACTGACGGTGTGCGTATCACTTACTATCTGCGCTGCGCCAAAGGCCGACGCTTCAGCTTGCAGATAAGCCACCGGCTTGTCCCCGGCAAAGGCCAGCCAGACTTTTTTTGTTTTTTCTGACAAGCCCCGCCTTAATTCAGCTACATTTGTTGGTTCGTCTTCCAGTAAAAATATAGGAGAACCGGCCAGATGTCGTTGCAATTCATATTCTAAACGGCTCACAGTGGTTGCGTCGTCCGGCCCGGCGGGCCTGATGGTGAAGGCTGAGGGAAAATCCTGGCCAATCACGTCCACAGAGCGGATGGCGTCAATAACCAGCAGGCCAAAGCCGTTCTCAAAAAAGGTGTCCAGCATTTCTTTTTCGTGGCCCAGAAAAGTAAAGGCGTGGGTGAAACAGCCGTTGGCCACCCATTGCCGCGAGATGTGCCGGTACATCTGGTGATAGATGTCCGGTTTTGTTTCGACAATCGCCGCATGGCCCCACTCCGGGCAATACGCGCCGTAACTGGTCCCTTTAAAGTAGGGGATGCGAAAACCAAGCATGTATCCAACCAACAGGTCTTCCTTTAAGGCCACCACTCCGCCGGTTTCATCGGCCAGATTTCTGATCAAAGGGATGATAACCTGCTGCTCTTCGTACTTTTCCGGCAATAATGGATTTTCTTGTCGGAGCAATTTATAATTGGCTACAAATAATTGCGCCGCTTCGCCCAGATATTTTTCGACAAAAGGTTTGATGGTTAACATTGAATATTTCTCCTTCATAGGTTGTTGGTGGTTTGGGGCAAACTCTGTTAGAACTTGTTTCTTAAATACATCGGCATGTCATTTCAAGGAGCGTAGCGACGAGAAATCTCCTCCAGGCGGGTGTTATAAAAAGATTTCTCGGCCTAACGGCCTCGAAATGACATTTAAGAAACACGTTCTTAGATTTGAATTCCGGCGGCAACCTCTCTATGGCGCGATGAGCCATATTCGTCCCACAAACAAAAAATGATGCGCTCATCTTGCAGATCAGGTTTTTCGATCATCTAACCTACCCATTCTTGCCACTGCTTGTCTTGGCTCAGACTCTTGAACGCCTCATCATTATGCAGGCAGTCCAGGTGAGACCAGCCCGCAGCCATAGCTTTGTTCAGATTCCTCAAAGCCGCGTCCTTATCCCCAAGCAAAGCCCAAGCGCGAGCGGCGTTATAGTAACACCAACCTTCAATCTCGCTGTCGGCAAAGATATGGGAGGTCAGCGCCTCTGCTTCGCCTGCCTCTTTCATTTTGAAGGCAGTTTCGTAAGCTGCCGCCGCTTCTGCATATTTTTCTTGTTGATACTTGAACCGGCCCTGCACCAAAAAATTATCAAAGCGGTTATACCAGGCGTGGTAGACGGGATGTTCGACGGTTTGCTCAAAACCTACCTTTTGGGCCGTAGCCGCCGAGGCCAGGTTGCTGCTCCAACAATGCCAGCCGATATTTTTGCCGCCGTTGGCCAAACAATGATCCACCGCCGCGGCCACGGTGAGGGTGGCCAAACCGCGCCGTTGGTACGCTTCGTCGGTGTGAATGCCGATTTCATAATCGTTCCCGGCCCCAAAATCGGCGATGCACCAACTGGCCACAACGTCATCGCGCAACAGGCAAAACCCAAAGCCCTTGTCCATAAAGTTCTCCACCGACTGCCAGTTGCCAACCACCCATTCGCTCACGTGATCCATGTTTTTGAGCCTGGTTCTGGCCAGTAACTTTTCATCAACCTGGGTCATTACAAAACCGTCAGGAATTTGAGC
>JAFGDY010000209.1 GCA_016931895.1 Anaerolineae bacterium | reverse complement strand
TATATCCTTGGCCTTTTTTAAGACCTCCAGTAGATGGTCCAGATAGGCCACATCTTTTTTGATGGAAAACACGTTTTCCAGATCGGCTCCAGGGATGGGCGGCACAAGGGGCACCGATCCAGTGGTTAAGAGCAGCTTTTCGTAACCTACTTGCTCTCCTGAATCCAGGGCAACGGTTTTTGCCTCACGATCAATGGCCGTGGCTTTGCCAATGATCAAATCAACCTTATTGCTGGCCAGGGCCGGGTCGGGCATCAGGTTCTTTTCGGGTGAACCCAGGGTGCCAAAGATATAGGGAATACCGCAGGGAACCAACGTCTTTTCTTCCTGGCGAATCAGGGCCAGGCTGGCATCGGGATAGTGGCGCCGGGCGGTGATGGCCGCGGCAAATCCGGCGGCGCTACTACCAATAATTAATGCATCTACTTTTTTCATTGTTTTTAATCTCCATTATGTTTATGATATGAATTTGCAGAGTGACTGACATCAGGACTGTATCTCAGTCTGGTCAATGTTCTGTTCCAACTCATTTAAAAAACAACTCAGGCCCAGATCATAGATCGTCGCTACCTCGACCAGGGTTTCAAAAGGAGCGATAGGACAACCCACGCAAACCATCCGGTGACGCAAAAAAATAAAATCGTTTGCGGCCAACGAGCCAGCACGTCGGCCACAGTTAAATCGGACTCAAGCTTTGGCTGCTCCATAAACACCTCTCCTCACCTTAAAGACCAGTATGTCTAAAAAGAAGGAAGATGTCTTTGCGCTAACGCAAACAGGCGGGAAGTTTTTAGGAACGGCGCTTAAATACCGGAGGCTTCTAAAGGCAAGTCTTCGGCAATATGGGCCAAACCATGGGGATAACAAATGAGTATCCAGCCTCATCCACTACCATCTGCGAATCAGGATAAGTCTGGAGCGCTTGCTCGATATTTTTTCGGTAGCCCTGTTGGGGCGCCTCAGGCCAGTCCGTCGCGCCCAATTACCCGTATCCGGCGTGTATTACGGCTGATGGTTGATTTATCTACCCCAAAAAAGAAACCCAGGGCTTCAGTGTTTAGCCACAGGTGTAACCACAACAACGTCATTAACAACTGTTCTGGTAGATCAAGCGTATAGTTTCGCCCGCCCCCAATGACGCGTTAGCGACGGGGAATGGCTTAAGCGTTTTTGTTCGCTTTCGGCCCGGAGCGCCGTTACCTCACCATGACGTTTCTCAAATTGGCCGATGCTCATGCCGGTGAGGTTTTTGAAACTCTTTGGTTTTTTGCAATATTTTGTAGGTGAGCATCGGCCAACACCTGTTCAAGATATAGTCATTATTGTACAACAAAACCAATTTATTGTGCAATAATTTATTTCAAACAGACGCGGCTTGCTTTTGTGGTAAGGATAGGGATCATAATGAGCCTGGAAAATTTGGGGCATAGGCGGTCTCCATAACAGTTTTCACTTATAGATACATTTTCAATAGAAAAAAGTCTCAGGCAACCGTTTACTCTATCCTCTCTTATCCACAACAACCGGCAAATTTGGTTTGATTTGAAGTGTTTACAACTTATTTTGGCATATTTCGTATTTATCAGTAGAATTTGCGGAGGTTGATAAACGATGAAAGATACACCGCCAACTTATTTTTTTATCTGTGTTCTGGTAGCGGCGATTCCTTATTTCTTTTTTGTACAGTACAACATTATCCCCTTTCCCTTCAATTGGCTGGGCTTAGGGCCATTGGTGATGGGGCTTGGCTTGAATTATCTGGCCACCAGAGAGCTTGAAAAATACAACACGCCCCATAACTTTAGCCCGGCAAGAACCCTGGTCCGTTCAGGCGTGTTTGGTTTCTCCAGGAATCCAATTTATCTGGGGATGATTTTGGGATTAGGGGGGATAGCGATTTTATTTCAAAATCCTTTGAGCTTGCTCGCGCCGATATTCTTTTACCTGGTCATTGAATTCAAATTTATTCCGTTTGAGGAACAGAAAATGACCGTGGAAATCGGCGCGCCCTATTTGCAGTACAAACAGAGTATCAGAAAATGGCTGTAGCCTTAAACAATTATCAGGAGGATTGAAATGGCTGAACAGAATTGCGCCAATTGCGGCTGGCGGGCCAAATATGACGAAAATACCAAATCGTTTTTAGGCCGGTTATGGCGCTGGCATATCAATTTTTGCCCCGGCTGGAAAGCGTACTTTACGGCTCTGCCCCAGGAAGAAAAGGTAAATTTGGCCCAAAAATATAGCTTCAAAAAATATCAATAACGTAGCCGGAGCCGGCCTGGTTAAACACCATCCTCAAGCACCAGCCTGGTCGTAACTTGCCCCGACAACATCACCATCGGCACGCCGCCACCGGGATGCGTGGTGCCGCCCACAAAGTAAAGCCCCCGCACCTCGGGCGCGCGGTTGGGTGGACGCTGAAACGCGGTGAAGGGATTATTTGATGAGGCCCCGTACAAGGCCCCGCGCCGAGCGCCGGTTTGGCGGGCAATGTCTACCGGCGTGAGCATTTTTTCGGCCCTGATTTTGGGGCGAATATCCAGGCCAAATTTAGCCAATTGAGTCAAAATAAGTTCGCGGTAGCCGGCGGCCTGGGTTTGCCAATTAAATTGGTTACCCAATGGCGGCGCATTGACCAGCACGGCCCAATTCTCACCCCCCGCCGGGGCATGGGCTGGGTCTGTTTTGGCGGTGACAGCCACATAAATGGTGGGTTCCGTGGGGGGAATGCCCTGGCGAAAGATTTCGTCAAACTCGCGCGGGTAATCGGCGGAGAAGAAGATATTGTGATGGGCCAAATTAGGATGTGTTCCTTCAACGCCCAATAGCAGCATAAAGCCGGAACAAGAAGGCTCAACCCTGGTCAGGCGTTTCAACCGTCTCGGTTTGACCGCCTCTGGAGGCAACAACTGCTCATACACGGTGGCCACATCAACATTGGCCACCACGGCCCTGGCGGCAAGTTTTGCGCCGTCGGCCAGAATTACGCCGTTGGCAACGCCATTGGCCACAGAGATGTGGCGCACCGGGCGCCGGGTGCGCAGGTCAACGCCCAACTCCTGGGCCAATTGCGTTAAGGCTGCGGCAATGGCGTAGATGCCGCCTTGGGGATACCACACCCCGCCGTTCAATTCTACATGGGCAATCACGTTGAGCGTGGCCGGCGCTTGATAGGGGCTGGCCCCCACATACGTGGCAAAACGGCCCAACAACTGGCGCAAATGGGGAGACCGCACAAAGCCGCAAATGGCGGTGTTCATCTTGCGCAATCCGTCTATCCCCAGGGCGTCAAACGGCGATACCTTAAAAAAATTGCGCCAGGTTGGGGCCTGGTTGTAAATAAAAACCGGGCCGGTAAGGCGATGCAGCCGGGCGATGTAAGCCAGGTAAGCCAGGTACCCCTCCACGTCTCGCTCGTCCAAAGCCGCAATTTGGCCGAGCATCTCCGGCAGGTTGCGCGTAACATCAAGCCTAACGCCGTCGGGATAGAAGTAACGGGTGAGGGGGTCCACCGGCAGCAGGGTCAAATAATCATCCAGGCGACGACCCGCGGCCGCAAACAAATCTTCCAAAACGTGCCGCATCGTAATCACCGACGGCCCGGTGTCCCAGCGAAAACCATCTGCCTGAATTTCGCCCATTTTGCCGCCCGGAGCGGCGTTCTGCTCCAAAACCACCACGGGTTGGCCCGCCGCCGCCAGCCGAATGGCCGCGGCCAGGCCGCCAATACCCGCGCCAACTACAATAATGGGTTTAGCCATAAAACACATCCTCTACTGAGTAGTTTTTATTAGTGTCCGGCCCTTCCAACGCGGGCCGCCGTAACGCCAGCGCCACCACACCGCCTGGAGCGCGATGCGCGTCATCAACAACGTAGAAATTGGCAGCAAAAAGGCGTCGCCTAAACGCTGGCGGGTAACGGCGGCGGTCAGCATCCTGATGCCGACGCCCAGCCCAACCAGCAGCAACGGCCACACCGGCCAGCCGGGCAGGCCGCCAAGCCAGCCCAACGCCAGCCACAGCCAGGGAAACAAAAATACCAGCCAGTGAAAAAGCGCGGCCACGGCCAGCCAGAAAACGCTGTTGCCATACCCGGCGATGATGTTTTTGGCGTAACCATCGCGCACTTCCGCCCAACTCTGATACATCCGGCAAGAGATGACGCCCGCCCCGTCCACCATCCGCAAACGAAACCCCTGTTTTTTAACGCGCCGGGCCAGGATGATGTCTTCGACAATCTCGCCGCGCGCGGACTCGTGGCCGCCAACAGCCCGGTAAGCCTTACGCCGAAAGGCCAGCAGTTGGCCGTTGGCGGCGGCAAACGAGGCCCAGGGGGTGTGATGCGCCAACGGCAAGGGCAGATAGCCAATAATCACCAGGGCCATTAACGGCACAACCAATCGCTCGCCCCAGGTGACAGTATGTTGCGTGGGCCAAACGGTGAGCAGGCCGGCTTGGGATTGTTCGATTTCAGTTAGAAGGGCCGCCAGGGCGTCAGGCGACCAGATGACGTCGGCATCGGTGAAGATGAGCCGGTTGGCGCGGGCGGCCTGGGACAATTGTTGGCAGGCCCAGTTTTTGCCCAGCCAGCCGGGTGGCAGGGGGTCGCCCTTTAAAATTTTAAGGCGCGGGTCGTTGCCGGCGGCGGCGCGGGCGATGGCGGCTGTATCGTCGGTGGAGTTGTCGTTGAGGATGAGGAGTTCAAAATGGGGATAGGTTTGGGCCAGCAGCCGGCGCACGGTTTGCCCGATGAGGGCCGCCTCGTTGCGGGCGGGAATGAGGACGGAAGCCCGGGGCAAGTCGCCTGAAACGGGGACCGCGCCCAACCGGGGAAAGGTGATGGCGCTGACGATGGTGATCAAGGCAATGGCGATCAAAGCCAGGGTGACAAACAGCAGGATAAAGATCATGACGCCAACCTCTTTTTGAGCCAGGAACGCAGGCCCGGCGGTTGAACCAATTCAGCCCGATGTTTCCAGACCAGCAGCAGCGTATTGCCCAACCACGCCAGGAGCAAGATGGGGTCGGGATGAAAGAGCAAAAGATAAATCAGCAGGCCAACCATGGCCAGCAACACGGCCCACCCGGAAGCAGCGACAACGGCAAACCATAATCCCAGCAGGGAACCCAACACCAGGGGCGCCTCGCCCAGGGTGAGGCCGGTCCAGATACCAAATGTAGCGGCCACCGCTTTGCCCCCGCGAAAGCCCAAAAACGGCGAATAGGCGTGGCCCAACACCGGGGCCAGGGCCACCATTGCCAGGGCTACCCCCTCAAGCCCAATAAAAAAATGGGCCGCGCCTACCGGAACAGCCCCCTTAAAATAATCTAACAATAAAGCCAGCGCGCCCCAGCGCCAGCCTCCGGCCCGGATCACATTGCTTGCGCCCGGGTTGTGGTCGCCATAAGCGCGGATATCGGCGCGCAGGGCCAGACGCCCCATCCACACCGAAAAAGGCAATGCGCCGCACCCAAAGCCAATGATAAACCAGATGAACGTGGTAATCAATGCGTCTCCCTTTGTTTTGACCAGGCCAGCCAGACCAGGCTACCCATCCCCACAAAGCCCACCACCGCCGGGCCGGGCAACCCCCAGAAAAAAATCAGGCCAATTGTTTCTAAGAGCCAGGTGATGGTGTAAATTAACAGTAACGGGTACACCGGCAATTTTGGCGGGCGAAGCAAAGCCGTAATCAAGGCCGAAGCCAGCAGCCAGCCCAGGTAGTTACTCCAGGGAATGCCAAAATAGCCACCGGGATTTTCCCACACCCACAAACCCCAGGCCACCATTTGGGGGTCCAAAAAAAGATCCCAGGCCGTTAGGGCCAACGCGCTGACCCCTACAAAAGCCCAGCCGCGAGTCGTCCCGGTCAGTTGGTAAGCCACGGCCCAGGCCGGGGGGAGCATCATCAGCCAGGCCAGGGGAATGAGCAGCGGCACATGGGCCAGTTGGGGTTGCAGTTTATCGGTGTAATGGTACGCGCCAAACGGCAGCCCTGTGGCCGAACCTACGGCTTCCACACCCCACGTTAGCCCAATTATTCCGGCTACGGTCCCCAACATGCGCGTCAAACCCCAGTGGCGATAAAGCAGGAGAATTACAACCCCCGCTTGCAAAACTACTCCGGCAAAAATCCCCCAACGCGCGCCTGTTTCTGCCCAACTTACCCGCACCAAGGGCAGTGAAAGCATGGCGACCACCCATACGGCCAGCATTACGACGATGGGGGGAGATGACTCCGCCAACAAACGTTTTAACTCAAACGATTTTTTCAAGGAGAGGTGGGTTAGCATGATGACTCCTTTCCGCGCTTTGAGCAAATGACGCTTCCACAAACCCGGCAAAGGCCAAAACAGCCTGTTCAACCGCAGGCCAACCGGGGTCTTCGGGGCGGATCAAATAATGGCCCGTGTTTATCTCCTCAAAACGCACCAGGCCGGGCAATCGCCGGAGCAAACGGCGCGTGCGATTAGCCGGCACGGTTTCATCGCGGTTGCCCTGAATAACCAAAGTGGGCGCGTTTACTTGCGGCGCCACCCGGTAAGCGCGCCGGCCCACGCGCAACAGTTGCTCAAGAATACGCACCGGGATGGCCAAATCCCTAAGCCCTTGCCGGGTTTCGGGATTGTCAAAGTCAATATCCGGCAAAAAGTTGTGAACATTGCGGCGCAGTTCCGGGTTTGAAAAATCGGCGTTTTTGAAAGGGCGTATCTGCCGGAAGAAGGGTTTTACGAGCAGGCAAATCCAGCGCTGCCACCACTCGCCCAATTGCCAAAAAGGCGCGGTGAGCGCCAGGGCGTCGGGAGAACGGCGGGCCGCGGCTTGAATTGACACCGCTCCCCCCATCGAGTGGCCGACCAGCAGCACCGGCCGATGTTTTTGTTGCAATTCGGCCAGCTTGGTCTCAACCACGGCGACCCATTCGGTGTAGTCGCGCTCAAAGATGGTTGCGACTTGAGGACCAAAGCCGGGCAGCAGCGGGCCACAAACGGACCAGCCGGCCCGGTGGAGCGCCATCGCCAAGGGACGCATCTCAACAGGCGTGCCGGGAAATCCATGCACCAACAAGGCCGCCGGTTGGCCACCATCCCAATAGAACGGCTGATGTTCATTACCCTGGAAGGGGTTCAATTGGCTGAATATTTCAGGTTTTGTCATTATTCTTAGCTTGTCTTACTCGCCAAGGCTGACAGTATAATACGCCGCTTGCCCTTTCCATTCACACCATGTGGTCCGGGGGGTTAGTGACAGATACTCCATTTTGATATCTTCCCACGGAAGATAGTATACGGGTGGATGGCTCGTCTCCAAAACTCGCTTGGCCTGATGGCTATCGGCGATAAGGACCCCGTTGAAGATTATTTTAATATGTTTAGACGTGTCCTCCAATTGAGGCGGTCGGGGATAATCCCAAACCGACTCCTGGTCAGGACCTGGTTTAATGCGTTTGCGGTTCAAATCAACTCATCCTTTTTCTGATAAACCTTCATCCAATCAATTTCCAATCAAACGGCCGGGCGCACCCTTTAATCAACAACCATTAATGCTTCTGCAACAACCTCTTTAGTGGGGTCAAACAAAAAGAAGGGGTCAGGCTGCTGGCTACAACGCGGGCAGACTTCTCTAGGCGGAAAACTTACTTGATAACACTCCGGGCAAATTTTGCCAATAAGCCGATAGCGTTGCTCTCTTAATCGCCATGGGATGGGTACGCTTGTCGTCATCGTTCTGTATCCTCCAAACAATTCATTATTTAATGCAGAGAACGGGCTGCGGTAAGGCGAGTTTAAACAGTCACTCGCCTCGTCTGAAATTTAAAGAGGGAACTGCTCTGTGGGGAGCAGTTCCCCCGGATTAAACAAACCGTGAACTGCTTGATATTTATTTGTTGGTTACGGCGCGGAAGCGCAGCAGACCAAACCCACCGGCGAACAGGATGAAACCTAACGCCAAGATGAGGGGCAGCAAGCTGCCGGTCGTGTTCACGCCGCCGGTGTCGGGCAAGGTGGCCGGAGCATCCGCAGGCGGGATGAGCACGGCGTCAATCACGTGGATAACCCCGTTGGAAGTCTCGATGTCGGTGATGATAACTTGCGCATCGTTGACATACACGTTGCCGCCGTCAACCTTGATGCTCACCGGCTTGCCTAACACGGTTTCGGCAGAGTCAAGCGTCACCACATCGGCCGCCATTACTTTACCCGCCACCACGTGGTAGAGCAATACGTCGGTCAGGGCCGCTTTGTCGGCCAACAAACCTTCAATGGTGCCATCCGGCAGGGCATTAAAAGCGTCATCGGTGGGGGCAAAAACCGTAAAGGGACCTTCACCCTTGAGCGTTTCAATCAGACCGGCTTCGGTGAGCGCGGTGGACAGAGTGGTGAAGCGGCCGTCGGCCACAGCGGTGTCCACAATGTCCATGTCTTGCGCAAAGGCGGAGGTGGTCAAAGCGCCAAACAAAGTTACCACCAACAAGATACCAATTACTTTTGCAAATTTGTTAAACATTTTTATTTTCTCCTGTCTTCAATTTAAGATTAATAGTTTTGATTTTTTTGGATAGAAATTTTTATTTACCTGTTCTTACCAAAGTTTTCCAATGTGGTTAGTTACCCAAATTTTGTATTTATTGCACCTCCTGTTTGACTAATTGTTTGTATACTATTTGTCTATATTTTATACATATAATATTAAAATAAGATTAATATTTTGCACATATTTTTGACATTTCTGAAAAAAGATAGGTTTTTAAGGCAAAGAGACCGGGGGGCAAAGGGGCCTGCACGATTTCTGTCTATATTTGAAGTAGAATTTTGGGCTAAAATGCTAAAGTATGGCTGAAGCACGTATTATTCTGTTTTTGAGATTATGATATACTATTGTCACAAATCGTTTTTGGGGGCCGGAGGCAATAGGCCAAATAGAAGAAAAGGGACAGTATCCAGATTAAAGAAGGGAGAATTTGAAATGGCTAAAGTTGAAATAAATACACAAGCACCCGATTTCAGCTTAAAGGATTTTTATGGCAAGACCGTTTCTTTGTCCGATTTTTTCGGCCAAAAGAATGTGCTGATTGTGTTCAATCGAGGTTTCAGGTGACCATACTGCCGCCGGCATATGGCGCAGTTGCGTCAGGATTATCAAGAATTTTTGCGTAGAGAAACTGAAATTATTGTCGTTGGCCCGGAGGATGCAGGCTCATTTCAAAGCTATTGGGCCACAGAAAACTTAAAATTTATTGGCCTGCCTGATCCAAAACACCAGGTGCTCAAGCTCTACGGACAAGAAGTGAAGCTTTTTAAATTTGGCAGAATGCCTGCCCAAATGCTGATTGACAAATTGGGCATGCTGCGCTTTGTGCATTATGGACACGCCATGTCTGATATTCCTTCCAATGAAGAAATATTGAGTTTGCTGAATTCACTCAGAGTCTCTCCAAATACAGCCGGTGATCAGGTGGATTCATAAATGATAAACATTTCTTGCGATCAGAATTAGGCGCAAACCAGCAGTGACGTTTATCACAGATATTTGGGACAAAAGTCACTTTCATCGTTTGAGCGCCGGATTTATAATACCCAAAATCTGGAAAAGATTCTGTTAGGAGTAAAACTGTGTTCAGGTTCCATCATCGCCGTACCTGAAATAAAAATCAAAGCGCCGGGTGGCGCTTTCAATGCTGCTTGTACATACCAGGGGGCGGTGATAGTTTTTTAACTGCACTCTGAGTGATAACCGTGGTGCGACCTCTGCTTGCCGCTGCCGGTGTGTACTGGCGGCGGTTTTTTGTGGCCCATGTCGTGTCCTGAACGGGTCAGGCGCGTGGAAATAAAATGGTTTTTTAAGGAGGTTTCACCTATGTCTGAAAGACTCACCCGTTTTTTTGCCTCGCGGTGGGGCATTATTCTTACCGGGGTCATCATTGGCATCCTGGCCTCATTACTGCAAAAGTTGGGCAACCCGCCCAATATGGGCATTTGCGTAGCCTGTTTTGAGCGAGACATCGCCGGCGCCTTGGGCCTGCACCGGGCCGCCGTAGTCCAATATATCCGCCCGGAGATCATCGGCTTTGTTTTGGGGGCAATGATGGCGGCTTACGCTTTCCGGGAGTTCAGGGCGCGGGCCGGCTCGGCTCCCATTGTCCGCTTCATCCTGGGGATGTTGGCCATGATTGGCGCTCTGGCTTTTCTGGGCTGTCCCTGGCGGGCATTGTTAAGGCTGGCCGGCGGCGACCTCAATGCCATTATCGGCCTGGCCGGCCTGGCGGTGGGGATTACCATTGGTGTGCAATTTCTCAAATCCGGTTACAACCTGGGCCATTCCCACAAAACTTATCCGGCCGTGGGCTGGATTATGCCGGTTGTGATGGTCGGCTTGCTACTGCTGGCGATCTTCCAACCGAAGGTCGGTGAGAACGGCGCGATTTTTTTCAGTGAAAGCGGGCCAGGTGCTATGCACGCCGCCTTAGCCGTGTCGCTGGGCGCCGGATTGGCGATCGGCTTTTTGGCGCAGCGAACTCGCTTCTGCACAATGGGTTCTATTCGAGATGTTGTTTTAATGCGAGATTACCACTTGATCAGCGGGGTTGGCGGGTTGTTGGTGGCGGCATTTGTCACCAATCTTGCCCTGGGCCAAGTCAACCTGGGCCTCTTTGGCCAGCCGGTGGCCCATAGCAGCCACCTGTGGAACTTTTTGGGGATGACCCTGGCCGGTCTGGCCTTTGCCCTGGCCGGCGGCTGTCCGGGCCGGCAGTTATTTCTCTCCGGCGAAGGGGATGGGGATGCCGCTGTTTTTGTGCTGGGTATGCTCACCGGCGCGGCTTTGGCTCATAACTTTGCCCTGACCGGAAAACCGGATAACGTAGCCGAAGGGCTGGGGGGCGGTTTGACTCCCTCCGGCATGCTGGCGGTGATACTGGGTTTGATCGTTTGTCTGGTTATTGGTTTCACCATGCGTGAGCGGATTCAACCGGAAACCACAGAAGCACAGCCCACGCCGACTGGAGCCACTTTTGGCAAATAGAGATGATGAACCGTTTTATCGAGCAACCAAGGAGGAAAAATGACAAAAAAAGTAGATGCGCGCGGCCTGTCCTGTCCGCAGCCCATTATCCTGGCCGGCAAAGCGATTGAGGCTGGCGACTTCCCGATAGAAGTGCTGGTGGAAACCGTAACCTCACGGGAGAACGTGCGCCGCATGGCTGAAGCCAAAAAATGCCGGGTGCAGGTTGAGGCCATCGGCGACGAATTCAAATTGGTTATTACCAGATAAAGGAGCCGCTCAGGCTTTTTCTTCAACAGGAAAATAAACTGTGTAGGGTTCGTCGCGCACTTGGTGCAAGGGAATAAAACGGAAATTGGACGGCCGATTGAGGGTGCGGTAGCCATGTCTCCAGAAAACCCATTCGCGTTCGTTATCGGGGGTGAGGATGGTGGCCGGGTTATTTTTATCGCCAAACAAAGTTCGTTCGTCTGCGCACAAGCCGGCCAGCACTACCGGGCCATCCATAAAAGCGACGGTATCAGGTTTGTCGGGCAAGGGACAGATTGACAGTGTTTTGGGGAGTTCAAGGCGTACGGTATCGTTGTGCCAGGGGCGGCGCAAAGAATAAAAGCTGGCCGGACCGTCGGCAATCGTTTGCGGTTCGCCATTGACCAGAATATTGGCCGGCGCAGATAACCACCAGGGCAGGCGGAATTTTAGATTGAAAACAACCGGCTGATCGGCGCGAACCGATAGCTCTATAACCTGGCGTTGGGGCCGGTGCACCGAACCATCAGGCGCGGCGACGGCCGGAGGACAGGCTTCGGGGTCGGCAACCTGTCGCACCTGAACCGGCACGCCGTCTTTTTCCCAGGCGAGTTCCGTGGGAATGTATTGGCACACGGCCAGCCCAGCCTCATCTTCGTAATACACATGCGCATTGTGGATGGTGTGCGCCTGCACCAAGGAACCGTGGCAGCACCAAAAGTCGTTGGTGGGCGATCCCCAAATTTTCCGGCCTCCGGCTTCCAGGGGCAGGAAATAGGCGATCATGCCGGTGTCGGGATGTTGCTGGGCCAGGATACCGTTGTAGATGTTGCGCTCAATGTAGTCGGCGTAGGTTACATCGCCGGTCCAGCGCAGCAGATAATCGGCCAGGCGAATCATATTATAGACCACGCAGTGTTCCTGGTTTTTATCGCCCAGGCGCGCGGCAAATTCAAAGGGAGGGGTCCAGATTTCGCCGTTGGTCTGGCTGCCGGTGCAGAAGTAGCCCCGGTCGGTGACAGCGCAACGCCAGTAAGCCTCGGTGATGTCGCGCCAGTGTTGGTCGCCGGTCACTTCGTAAGCCCGGGCCGCGCCGTGCGCTTCGGGAATGGTGGTGTTGGCGTGGCGGTTGGTCAGGGGGTCTTCACCCGCCAGCAGCCGGTTGAACAGTCGCCGCCGCTCGTAGCGATAAATCAGGTCCAGGTGCTCCTGTTTTTGGGTCACGCCGTACAGGTCGGCCCAAGCTTCCAGCATGCCGCCGGTTTCCACGTCAAGGATGTCGTCCATTTGTTCCTGGGAAAACTGGCCGGTCCAGCGATGGAACCATTGGGCAAACTTACTCAGAATCTCCAGGGCTTGCTCGTTATGGGCAAAGGCGTACATATCGTACAAACCCATCAGGGTTTTGTGAATGGTGTAATGGGGCGCCCACACCCGTTTGCTCTGGGCCGTCCAGTCGAGATATTTTTCGGGGATGGAGGCGGCCCACTCGCCGCCGTTCTCTTTTTGACAGTGGCCCAGTTCGCTTACAACCTGGTCGGCTTTGCCTTTAACTTCAGGGTCGCCGGTAGCGACGTAAATTTTGGCCGCCGCCGAAAGCCAGTGACCCAAAAAATGCCCCCGGAGCTGGCAAGTGGGCGATTCCCAGCCCCAGTGCCAATCGTCGCCGGAATCTGGCGCGCCGTGCGAGGTGGTCCGAAAGACATAAGAGGCCAGTCCGGCTTCCAGGTAGTAGTTTTGCAGCAGCCGGTCGGTGCGCAAACTCAGCAAATATTGGCGGTTTAAGTTAAAACGATGTTGGAAGTCGCCAGGCAAGAGTTTGACCTGCCTCAATGGGATAGATCTAAGATTGTGAGTCATAGGTTCCTACTTTCTTGGTAGACTGGTTTAAACCTCATTTTAACCTACGGAGTTAAGCCTTTAATCCGGTCATCACCACGCCCCGGATGAAGTAACGTTGCAAAACAAAAAAGAGGAAGATTACAGGCAGGGTCATGGCGGTCGAGGCGGCCATCAGCAGGTCCCAGCGCGTCCGTCCCACCCCCAACATGCTGCGGTAGGTGGCCAGGCCAATGGCGATGGTAAATTTTTCGGGTGAGTTGATGTAGAGCAACGGGCCGATAAAGTCATTCCAACTGAACAGGAAGGTAAAAATGGCCACGGTAATCAGGGCGGGGGTGGTTAAGGGCAGCATCACCCGCCAGTAGATGGCAAATTCGTTGCAGCCGTCAATCCGGGCGGCGTCGGATAGTTCTTTGGGCAGGCTGCGGAAGAATTGGCGAAAGAGGAAGATGTTAAAAGCTCCCCCGCCAAAAAAGTATGGCACAGTGAGGGGCAGATAGGTGTTCATCCAGCCCAGGCGGCTAAAGATAATAAACTGGGGCACCATAATCACATAAAAAGGGATCATGATGGTGCCCAGGGCCACGGCAAACCAAAAATCGCGACCGGGGAATTCGATACGGGCAAAACCATAAGCGCAAAAGGAAGCGGTCAATAGAATAGCAATTTGATTGAGCGTCGCAATCAGCATGGTGTTTTTGAAATAAATGTGAAAGGGTTTATCGGTCAGGGCCTCATAATAGTTCATCCAGCGCACCGGATCGGGGATCCATTGGGGTGGGTATTGAAACACCCGCGTTTCCAGCTTGAGAGAACTGCTGATGAGCCAGAGGAACGGCAGAATCATAATGATAGCGCCGACCACCATAATCAGAAAGATCATTAACTGCCATAGTTTTTGGCTATCCGTGAAATATTTGGTGAATGAGGGGGAAGATGGTTGAAATACCGTTTTATTTAATGCGCTCATAGTCTGCCTCTGGGTTTGTAAGATAAAGGGTGCGTCCCAAAATTTTGGCGGCAGGGACAGGACATTGTCCTGTCCTTACCCTATGGCCCAAAAATTGGGACAGACCCAGCTTAAACGTCTTCCTGGTAATAAACACTGCGTCCCAATGTCTTAAAAATAATAAAGGTCAGGATCATAATGACGAAGAAAAGTATCCAGGAGAGGGTAGCGGCGTAGCCCATTTCCAAATATCTGAAACCGACCCGGTACAGATATAAAACATAGAACAGGGTAGCATTTTGCGGGCCGCCATTGGTGATGAGATAACCGGCGGTAAACACCTGAAACGAGTTGATAACCCCAATAATCAGGTTAAAAAAGATAACGGGCGACATGAGCGGGACGGTAATATGCCGCAACTGCGCCCAGCGGCCGGCCCCATCAATTTTAGCCGCTTCGTAAAACGTCTCGGGGATGCCCTGCAAACCGGCCAAAAAGATAATCATGGCCGCGCCCACACCCCACAGGCTCATAGCGATTAATGCCGGCAAGGCCCATTCCGGTTGTTGGAGCCAACCAACTTTGGGTAGCCCGATAGAGCGTAACAGCGCATTGAGTAAGCCAAAATCAGTGTTAAAAATCCAGGCCCACAACACCGCGTTGGCCACGGCCGGCATAATGCTGGGCAGATAATAAATAGTCCGAAAAATAGCCAGGCCGCGCACTTTGGTGTTAATCAGCAAGGCCAGGATAAAACTGAACAACAACCCAAGCGGGACTGAAGCCACGGTAAAAATGGTGGTGACTTTGAGGGATTGCCAAAATAGTTTATCCGTAGCCAGGCGAGTGATATTCTTCAGGCCGATATAACTGGCCGGAGAAATCAAGTTCCAATCCTGAAAGACTAACCAGACCGCGGTCAGGGCCGGAATCAATACCCAAAACAAAACACCCAAAATAAAGGGGCCAATAAAAATGTAGCCAATTACGGTTCGCCGTCCCTGTAGGGTTTGAAACCAGCGGATGGCGCTAATAACAGAAAATTTACCGGCAAACGATGGTTTTTTAGCCCAACTCGCTGTATTATCCATTAAACATCTCCTGGTTAAAATTGCCACCGCCCAGAGCCTTAATGCCCTTTAAGCTGGAATTCTCTGGGCGGTGGTTCAGACTGATTGCCAGTGGTTTAGCCTACCCTTTTTGTTGTTCTGCTTCCAGGATAGCGTTGGCTTCCGGCGCTGCCGCCGTCATCGCTTCCTCGGCCGTCTGTTCGCCAATCCAGATGGCGTCTAAGGCGGGGGTAATGACCGCGTCGGCTTTGGCATACCCTGGCGGCATGTAGAGCACATGACCGTATTTGGGCACGTACTGGGTGACAATCTGGTCGTAGCCGGCGGGATGTACGCCATCGCCCGGACCCTGGCGCTCGGTATACCACTTTTGCATACCTTCGGGGGTCATCAAATCGGTCTGGCTGGGCAGCCACAGCCCCATTTTCAGGAAGACCAGTTGATAAAATTCGGTACCCAGGAATCTAACCCACTTCCAGGCCTGGTCGGGATATTTGGTGGCGGCATAGGCGGAATGAATATGCGCCTGCATGTCGGTGGCGGGTTGTTTCAGCTTGGGCAGCGCGGCGGTGCCCAGTTTGGCATTGATTTTGGTAATCCAGGCCAACGCCCATGAGCCATCTACGGCCATGGCCAGTTTGCCGTTTTCGAGCATCTGGGTGTTGCTCATGCCCAATGCGCTAAAGGCCGTATTGAGCGGGCTAACCTTGTGCACCAACATCAAGTCGGCCACGGCTTGCAGGGCTTCGGTGGCTTCGGGTTTATCAATATCAACCAGGCCGGTGTCTGGATTAATCCAGTAGCCGCCATTGGAGGCAATTACTGCGTGTAAGGGGATGGACCAGGTAGGCCACTGGATGGCCCAGCGCTCAATATTGTCCTCGTCAAAGCCGCTATCGCCGGGATGGTTGCCGTTAACGTCAATCGTCAATTGTTTGGCAACCTCAAGGAATTCACTCCAATCCCAGGCTTTCTCGGGGTCATTGCTGGGCGGTTCGATGCCTTCCTGTTCAAAAATATCGGCGTTGTAATAGATGTGCGGGGCTACCCAGCAAGAACCAATGCCATACCAGCGGCCTTGATAGGTGCAGCGCGCTTCCTCTTGCGGCTCGATGAAGTAATCTACTCTGCCGAGTTCCGGGTCCCCTTTGAGCAAGTCGGTAATATCGAGCAGCAGGCCATCACGGGCATAGGTTCTAAACTGACCATTGTTAACAAAGGCGGTATCAGGGGGAGTCCCCGCGGCCGTCATCGCCAGCACTTTGTCGTCGTAGTTTTCGGGGATTTGAATCCAAGTAACTTTGATGTTGGGGTTTTCTTCCTCAAAAACCTTAACGGCGGACTTCACGCCCTCATCTTCTTCGGTGCCGCCCCAGCCGGTGAAGGTAATAGTGACCGTTTCAGCCGCAGGCGCTTCAGCTCCAGGAGTGGCCGTAACCACCTTTTCCACTTCTTTTTCTACCACGACAGTTTCAACAACCTTTTCTCCTTCCTTTTCCACAATGACCGTTTCAACAATCTTTTCGGGGGTGGGTTGGGCGCCACAAGCAGCCAGGAGTGAGCCTGCCGCCACACCGGCGGATAAATTTAGAAAATCCCGGCGAGTTAACTTTCTTTTTTCCATCTCTTAATCTCCTTTGACTTTACTAAGTAACATGGTAAACTACTAACCTTGTAGGCGGAATCCTACACAATATGCGTGCAGGTTACCGGCTGCCAGCTATGGTAACCTGTACGCCTTCCCACTGTCTTCTTTGAATGTCTGATCACCTCCTTCTTGACAAATCATATCTGCTGGCATAATACTACCCATTATAATCCAAGTATAGCAGATAACATCCTCGTTGTAAGCGTTTACCCGACTCAATGACGACTCAAAGACGACATTAAACTATGGGACAACAAGCGGATGGCTTCTAAATTAGACCTGGTATGGTTTACGCATCAATTACGAGCGGTTCTGGCTTCTCTGTATGACCCTGCCGTAATTCATAACAGCCCCTTGGCCAAGCTGTTTGAGATAGACCGGCGGCGCAACCCCATGTTTGCCATGCAATATATTGTGCTTGATGCGATTGAGGCGCTCAAGCCTGCTGAAAACACACCGCACGGCTCCAGAAATTGGCGGGTGTATCACATCCTGCGGCGTCGTTATTCCGAGCAGGCCACGCAACGAGAGGTGGCCACCGAATTGGGCCTCGGTGTCCGGCAGATGCAACGCGAAGAAAGCCTGGCCCGGGAAACCCTGGCCGAGTATCTCTGGACCGCGCATCAGTTACAAGACAAAACCAAAAAGTTTAATCCAGATTTGCCTCATTCGGTTGACCAGCCGGTTTCCGGCGAAACTTACGTGCCCTCTCGCGCTGAAGAACTGGAACGGTTAAGAGAGTCGGTGCCGGCGGAAAAAACCGATATTAGCGTGGTGCTATCAGATGTTTTGTCCACCCTGGCGCCGTCGTCGAAATCGTGGGGTGTAATGCTGCTGCCTACGCTGCAAGAGGGCTTACCCAAAGTTTGGCTCAGAAAACCGTTATTGCGCCAGGCGTTGTTGAGTTTGGTCAGCAAGGCCATTCGGTGTGTGCCGGGGGGTAAAGTTTACCTGGACACCGCCAGAGTCGGTGAGCAAATCCACATTCTGGTTCGTCCGGCAGCATCGGGCCGGGTTTCCGCTACTACCGATGACTGCGCCAAAACAATTCAAATGGCCGAGCGACTGCTTCAACTGTGTCGGGGGTCTTTGGAGGTTGTGACTGGCGACACTGCAAACGGGGTTTTGACCACCAAAATCATCCTTCCGGCCACCAGGCAAGTGGTGGTGTTGGTAATTGACGACAACGCCGATACCCGCCAGCTCTTTCAGCGCTATCTGACCGGCAGCCAATATCGGTTTGTGGGGGCTGAAGACGCAACAGAAGCGTGGGCATTGGTTGATGAAATGTTGCCCCAAATCATTGTGCTCGATGTGATGATGCCTGATCAGGATGGTTGGGCTTTGTTGGGCCGGTTGCGGGAACATCCTCAAACCAACCATGTGCCGGTGATTGTTTGTTCTATCCTGCCCGATACAGACCTGGCCCGTGACCTGGGCGCGGCCGATTTTATCCGCAAGCCGGTCAAGAAGGCG